>NZ_JALBGX010000034.1:0-60186 GCF_023006465.1 Rhizobium sp. PRIMUS64
GGCCGATGGCGACGCGCTGGCGCTGGCCGCCGGAGAGCTGGCCCGGACGGCGCTGCAGGAAGGGCTCGATCTCCAGCATGCGGGCGGCGTCCGTGATGCGCGCTTCGATCTCGGCTTTCGCCACTTTGGTGTTCTCGAGACCGAAGGCGAGGTTTTCCTTGACACTCATATGCGGATAGAGCGCATAGGACTGGAAGACCATGGCCAGGCCGCGATCGGCGGCGCTGATAGCGGTGACATCCTTGCCGTCGATGGCGATGCTGCCGCGGGTGGGCTTATCGAGGCCGGCGATGAGGCGCAGCAGCGTCGATTTCCCGCAACCGGAAGGGCCGACGAAAGCGACGAACTCGCCGTCATTGACATGCAGCGAGACATCGCGAATGACCTCGACGGCGCCGAAATTCTTGACGATGTTCCTGAGCTCGAGCCCGCTCATGCACTCTCCTGTTCAAATTATAGCTGGCCTATTTGAGCCCCGAGCCGGCGATGCCCGTGGTGATGAAGCGCTGCAGGAAGACGAAGATCAGCACGACCGGGATCATCGAGACGACGGTCATCGCGAGTATGTAGTGCCATTGCACATTGAGTTCGCCGGCATAGACGTTGAGGCCGACCTGCAGCGTATAGAGTTCCTTGCGCGAGAGCACGATCAGCGGCCAGAGGAAGTCGTTCCAGCGCCAGACGACCGAGAAGATCGCCAGCACCGCCAGTGCCGGCGCCGACAGCGGCAGGATGATGCGCCAGTAGATCTGCCATTCGCTGGCCTTGTCCATGCGCGCGGCGTCGAGCAATTCGTCGGGGATCGTCAGCATGTATTGCCTGAGCAGGAAGACGCCCGTCGGGGTGGCGACCGTCGGCAGGATGACGCCCCAGAGGCTGTCGAAGAGGTTCAGCGTGCCGATGACGGAATAGAGCGGCACGACGATGACCGAAAGCGGCACCATCAGTGTTGCCAGGATCATCAGCATGACGGCGGTGCGGCCGGGGAACTGGTATTTCGACAGCGCGAAAGCGGCCATGGAATTGACGAGCAGCGTGATGGCCGTCGCGACGACGGTGACGAAGACGGAGTTGCGCAGGAACAGGAAGAAATCGAAGCGCTGGAAAGGTTCGGTGTAGTTGCCGCCGGCAAATTCGACCTGGCGCACCGGCGTGCGGTCCTTGATATTCGCCTTGACGATTTCGCCCGGCTGTTTCGGATCGACCATCTGGCCGATGATGCCGATGCGGCGCACTTCGGCGAGCACACGGGTGCTGCCATCCGGCATTGCGACATTATAGAGCGGCAACGGCTTGTCGTAGCCCGGCACCACTGCCTGTTCGGTGACATAGGGCAGGAAGGACGGCGGAAACTCGGCAAGGGCGGCCGGCGTCTTGAACGATGAGAAGACCAGCCAGACGGCCGGGCCGAACATCAGGATCACGCCTGAGATCAGCCAGATCCAGGTGACGACATCCGTCCAGTGCCAGCCTCGGCCGCGGCGGCGGAGCAGGAAGGCAGAGACAGCGCTCATTGGCGTGCTCCCTTCTTCTCGTTGCGGCTACTGACGCCGAGCTGGACCAGCGTCAGGATGACGAGCACGAAACCCATCAGGATCGAGGCAGCGGAAGCCAGCCCCGGATTGCGCAGCGAACTCGCAAAGCCGGTCTCATAGATATACTGGGTGATGTACATGGTGCTGGTGCCCGGCCCGCCGCCGGTCAAAACGAAGACCTCGTCGAAGATCTGCACGGCGCGGATCAGCGCCAAGACCAGCACGACGATGAGGTTCGGCATTAGAAGCGGCAGGGTGATCCGCCGGAAAATGCGGGTTGGACGGGCGCTGTCCATCGCCGCCGCCTCGTAGAGATCCCGCGGGATCGCCTGCAGGCCGGCGAGCAGGATCAGCGCATAAAAGCCCATATGCGCCCAGACCGAGACGAAGACGGCGAAGAAGAAGGCCCAGAAACGATCGCTGAGCCAGGAAAACGGCTCGAAGCCGAAGGGGCTCAGCGCATAGTTCAAAAGGCCCTCGCGCTGCAGGATCCATTTCCAGATCAGGCCGACGACGACGGGCGACAGCAGCACCGGAAAGAAGAAGACGGCGCGCCAGAAGCCGCGATTGGAAAGCTCACGGTTGAGGATCAGCGCCGTTGCGAGCGCTGCGACCAGCATCACAGTCACCTGGAAGACGACGAAGACGGCGGTGTTGCGCACGGCCGCCCAGAAGGTGTCGGCAGCGCAAGTCGAAGGGTCGAGATAGCTGCCGCAATCGAAGAGGATACGGTACTGGTCGGCGCCGACATAGGTCCTGTTCTGCAGGAAGATGGCGCTGCCGCTCGTCGTCGAATAGATGAAGTTGATGACCAGCGGCAGCAGCACGAAGACGGTGAAGATCAGCATGTTGGGCGCCAGGAAGACGCCCGCCATGCCGTTCAGCCCGGTCAGCTTCTGCCAGCCGCGCATGGGAATATCGACGAGCCCCATGGCAAGCCGGACAGGCGCCAAGAGCGCCTGCCGCAGACCGGTTTTGACAGGTGGTTCAGAAGAAACCGTCTTCGCCGTCATCTGTTCTTCCGTCAGTTGCCGGCAACCTTGGCCTTGATGTCCTCGTCGATGCGGGCATAGGCGTCGTCGAGCTTCATTTCGCCGGCGATCACCTGGCTGATGCGGGCGACGATGGCGCTGTAATAGGCGTCCGACCACTTCCAGCCCGGCAGCTTCATGGCCGGTGCCGCCGTCTGGCCGGCCGCTTCGACGAAGGCCTTCAGCGCCGCCTGCACATGCGGATTGTCGGTCTTGAAGTCCATCTGGCCGGCGGCAACGCCCTTATGCGCCGGAATGAACAGGCTGCGTTCGGCAAATTCCTTCTGCACGTCGGCACCTGCCAGGTAGTCCATCACCTTGGCGACGTCCTTCGGGTTCTTGGTGTATTTGACGGCAACCAGACCGGCGCCGCCCTGCATGCCGGAGCATGCGACCGAACCGCAGGGGCTGCCCGCCATCACCCAGTCGAAATTGTCGCCAATCTTCTGGGCAAAACCCGAAACCTGCCAGCTGCCCGAATAAAGATAGGCAAGGCCGCCATTGATGAAGTCCTCGGCGGCGGAGCGGTAGGTGGTGCCGGCAGCACTGACCCAGACATCCTTGTTGATGGTGCCGTCCTCATTCCACTTGACGAAGCGGCTGAGGAAGTCCTTGGCGCCCTGATCGATCGGCGCCGGCTTGCCGTCGGCGGCGATATAGTTGGCGCCGTAGGAGATGTTCGGGCCGGAGACGCGATGGCCGGAGCGGTCGATCGCCATGGCGAAGACCTTCTGGCTGTCGGCGACCTTCTTGGCGGCCGCCGCCCAGTCGTCCCAGGTGGCTTTCGGGCCGGGGATCTCGACGCCGGCCTGCTCGAACAGCGTCTTGTTGACGAAGCCGCCGGTCAGCGTCAGCTGCGTCATGAAGCCGGTGATGGCATTCGAGCCGTCCGGACGCATCCAGTCGGCCTGGGCGCCGAAATTGTCGTCCCAGTATTTCGCATCGGCAAGGAGTGGGCGAAGATCAAGCCAGTGCTGCGCCGGCGCCTTCAGATTAGTGACACGGGCGATATCCGGCCCCTGCCCGGCTTCGAGCTGCACCGGCAGCTGTTCCTTGACGACGTCGTAGGAGACCTCGTCGAGGATGACGTTGACGTCGGGATTGGCCTTGGAGAAGCGCGAGAGCAGGTCCTTGATCACCTCGCCTTCGCCGCCGTCAGAATACCACATGATGCGCACGTCACCGGCATGGGCGGCAACGGAACTCAAGAGAACCGCAGCAAAAGCCGCGCCGATCGATTTCATTCTGGTCATTTTCTCCTCCTCTTGACCGATCAATTCCTGCGTCCGGCCGGTCCTCCACCTGCCGGACACGTCGTCTACGAGGCCGCGCGCCGAGGCTGCCTGCCCGGTATCTTCAGATGTACCGCGTCTCCCCGCACCGACCAGTCCGTCGGGCGAAGAATACGGCCTTCGGCGCGCACGGTGCCGTCTTCTTCGAAGACGACCCGGCCATAATCCGGATCGACGACGATCAAGGCGCCCTCGTCGTCGCGGCGGGCCGAAAGCGTGGCGAAACGCGCCTGCATGCCGTCAAGGCTACCCTCGCGCCCGACATCGGAGAGACGGACGATCCAGCGGCCCTTGCGGCCAGCCAGCCGCAGCTCGATATCCGTCGTCGGACCTTGCTTCACCGGCTCAAGCGCGCCGTTGCCGATCAGCATCGCAATCCCGTTGCCTGAGCGGGCGAGCGCCAGATTGCCGTCGACCACCGTGTCGTCGAAGGCCTCGAGCGGGAACCAGGCATGGGTGAAATCCGGCTGGCCCTCGTGGATCTCGAAATCGAGGATCGCCAGATCGCGATACTGATGCACGCGCGGCAGCGTTCCGCAGCCGCCCCAGAAGCTCGGCCGGCCGTAGCCGAACTGGATGGTTTCGCCGGGATGATTGATCCAGATCTGCGCTTCCGGCCCGTCGCCCAAGCGCAGATGCAGCACCGTCTCCTGGTAGCCCCAGGCGCCGGGACGATAATGGGCGATGGTGCCAAGCGCGGTGTCGCGGGTCTTATAGTGGTAGAGCGCGGCGAAACGGTTCTCGCCCTGGGAAAAGGTCCATTCCTGTGCGTCGTCGGACTGGTGCGCCGCAATCGCCGCAAGCGCTTCTGGAAAACGCAGGCCATGATCGCGAATGCAGACGGCAAGCTGCGGCAAAGCGTGGACACGCCGGCCGTACCAGCCGCGGCCCCAGAGCAGCCGGGCGATGGCGGAGAGTTCGACCGAGCGGCCGGGGCGCAGCGTATGTTCGTAAGAACGGCCCTGGCTGCCGGTCAGCATGCCGTGATGGGCCGAACGAGCGACGATCTCCATCAGGCGGACGATGCTGGCACTCGCCCGGTTGCGGATCGTCTCATCCGGGGCGCAAGCGGCCAGCGCCGTCAGGCCCTTGAGGTCGATCGGGAAATAGGGAACGGAATTCCACTCGGCCATTTCCCAGCGCTCGAAATGGTCAAGCCAGGCGCGGACACGCTGTTCGCCGACCTGCATCTGCTCAGCACCGGTGCGGCCGGAACGGACGAAGACGGCATCGGGGAAAAGCCTACCGCCGAGATAGGCGGCGGTATGGAAGAGAAGCGCGTGGTTTTCCGAAAAATACCACTGAACGTCGTTGCCCGGTTCGTCCATCCAATAGCGATAATTGAGGACGGCGTGCTCGATCCTGTCGCGCAGCTCCGGTGACAGCAGATCGCTCCAGCGCGTATAGGCAAAGAGCAGCGGCACCAGCACGAAATCGGCGCAGTCGTGGCAATCCTCGATGACCGGCAGCATGGCCGAGATCATCGCCTCGGTTTCCTCGCCGCCCTGCCCCAGCGCCAGACGCGCGAAAGCGCAGACCGTGTCCGGCTCGGAATGGGTGGCGACCTCTGCCAGCGCCTCGGCGACTCGGTCCTCCAGAGCGGCGGGCGCTTCCCCCTGGCGTTGGGGATGACAGATCTCGACGCCGAGCGTCCGGCCGAGCGAAAGCGCGCCTGTTTTGAAGGTGATCCGGAAATGGCGGAAATCGGCGGGCATATCCGCCGAGGTTCCGAGTTCCAGTTTGGTTGCTCCCGCTTCCAGCTCGAAATCATAGTCGAAGCGCTCGATCGACATGAAGTCGCCTTCGATCTCGACATGGCAGCTCAGCGCCACCGGCAGCGGCACGGGGAAGAGGATCGTCACATCTTCGCCGAGATAGGCGGTGCGGTCGAAGCGCATGCCCTCGAGGATGACCTCCAGCGCATCCGCGTCGCCGGCGGCGATGGGAACGGGCACGGCGGCTTCAACTTCCGGTCCTTCGACATAATCCAGCTGGAAATAGAAACGCGCGTCGCGCTCGGCGAGATCGTCGAAATAGACGAGGATCTCGTTGAGGCCGGCCGCCAGTTCGATCTCGAAGAGCTGCTGGGCTTCAAGATTGCGCTGATAAGGCGCCATGAAGCCCTGCTCGCGGCCATTGACGAAGAGGATCGCACCGCCGCAGGTCGACAGGCGAAGCGTCGCGGGTCCCACTGAGCGGGCATCGAGGAAGGTGCGCGCCCAGCAGCCGATGCGCGTCGGGCGAAACCAGAAGCCGGAGAGATCGACACGCGGGGAGGCAAAGGGAAGCCACCAGCGGACAGCGTCGAACTCGGCAGCCGGCTGCGGCCGCTGGCCGGAGAAGGACTTTTTGAATTCGGTGCGGCAGGGATATTCATGCGGGATGAAATTCTTCGTCTTGGTGACGAAGAAAAACGGATCCATGCTGCCGTCCATCGGACGGTCGGCGACGTCATAGCGCTCCTGCCACAGGTTGGCGAGCTGCCAGTAGACGATCGGGCTGTCCTTCGCCGTTGCGCGGCGGAGATGGGATTGCTGCTCAGTGGTCATATTTCAGCCCGCTCAAGCCTTGGAACGCCGGGTAAAACGCCGACGCATGGACTGGCCGTCTAGCCGCATTTCAAAGCCTCCCTGCCCTGCCGCTTGTCGCGGACTCCTCAGGCAACAATTGTGCATAGGCATTCCATTTGCGCAATCTGAAAGATTTTTGCATAGTAGTCGGGAGCGAGGAGATGGCATGGCGGTGGAAGAGAAAAAAGGCAGGCGAACGCGCCTCGACGACATTGCCGCCAGATGCGGTGTCTCGATCAGCACGGTGTCGCGTGCGCTGGCCGGCGAAAAGGGCGTGAGGCCGGAGATTCGCAAGCTGGTGCTGGAAACGGCAAGTGCGGTCAGCTACGCCCTGCCGGCGAGCGTTGCCGGCAAGAAGGTCATGCTCGTCGCCTCCGGCGCGGCGATGATCGACTATGTCCGCAATCAGTTCACGCTCTATGTGCTCGAAGGATTGAATGCGCGCGCAGCCGCTCTCGGCATCGAACTGGCGATGCGCCCTATCGCCGACAAGGGGGATGAAGCCCGCGTCGTCGCCGAGATGCGTGACGATCCGAGTTTTGGCGGCATGCTGATCCTGACCGTCGACGAGGAGGAGATGCTGGCGGCGGCCGCCGATCTCGGAAAGCCCGTCGTGCTCGTCAACAGCGACGATCCCTATATGCGGCTTTCGAGTGTTACGCCCTGTAACCGCTCGGCCGCCTTCATCGCCGCCGAGCGGCTGATCAAGGCGGGACATCAACGTATCCTGTTCATGCTGAGGCCGGGGCGGCGGACGATCGAGCGGCGCCTGGAGGGCTGGCGCGACGCCCTGCAGCATCATGGGCTGACGGCCGATGCCGATCTGGTGCTCGAGGTCGACGACTGGCTGCCGGAACTCGGCGCCGAGGCGGTCACCCGTCTTGTCCGCGAGAAAGGCCTCACCTTCACCGCCATCCTGACGGCGGGCGACAGTCTGGCCAATGGCGCGGTGCGCGGATTGCAGGCGATGGGTTATACCGTCCCGCAGGACATCTCGGTGATGGGCATAGACGACCTGCCGCAGTCGGCCTTTCTCAATCCGCCGCTGTCGACGGTGCATATTCCGATGCGCGAACTCGGCGCCACCGCGCTCGATCTGCTGCGCGACATGATGCTCGGCCTTGCTGCCCCACGACGGCGGGTCGAGCTTGCCTGCCATCTCGTCGAAAGGGGTAGCGTCGCAGCGGTCAATCGCGTCCATGTCGCAACAGTGGATCGCTGAACCCCACCACATTCGAGGATATCAAGCTTCGATAAAGCTCGCTTCGAACAGTTCTCGCGCATAGGCATCATGCGTGGTGCCGGCCTGCAGATCCGCTTTGGTGAGTTCGTCGACGAAACAACCGTTCTTCATGATCAGCACCCGGTCGCACATATGGCCGATGACCGCGAGGTCGTGACTGACAAGCAGATAGGTCAGGCCCTTTTCCTCTCGCTGATCGGCAAGCAGGTTGAGGATCTCCGCCTGGACCGAGACATCGAGCGCCGATGTCGGCTCGTCGAGCAACAGGATGGGCGGCGACAGGATCAGGGCCCGGGCGATTGCCACCCTCTGCCGCTGGCCGCCGGAAAGCTCATGCGGAAAACGGTTTGCGAAGCTCGCCGGCAAACCCACCTGGATCAACGCCCTCTCGACCTTCGACCAGATATCGGAATGGCGCATGGCGCGCAGCGGCTCGGCCAAGGCGGTGCCGATACGATGGCGCGGATGCAGGGAGCCGTATGGGTCCTGAAACACCATCTGAGCGAATTTCAGCTCCTCGCGGGAGCGCTTCTTGCCGATCGGTTTGCCGCCAAGCTCGATGTGACCGGTCCAACCGGCCTCCATGCCGGCGAGACACCGCAGCACCGTCGATTTGCCGCATCCGGATTCACCGACAATGCCCAGGGTCTCCCCCTGGTTGACCTGAAAACTGATGCCCCTGACGACATGGTTGCTTGATTTGCCGGAGGCAAAGACGACATCGAGGTCACGCACATTGATCATTGCGCCGTCTCCAGATCGAGTTTCGTCCTGTCGAGGACCGCAAGCCGGCGAACCGGATTCCTGGGGTCGGGCAGCGCAGCGATCAGCCCGCGGGTATAGGGATGGCGGGCGTCTTCGAGACGAGTCAGGGTCTCGACGATCCGGCCGGCATACATGACGATGATGCGCTCGCAAAAAGCTGCCACCATGCGAATGTCGTGGCTGATCAACAGCAGTCCGGAATTGTTCTCGCGCACCAGCTCATCGAGCAGCAGCAGCACGTCCTTGCGGACGCTGACATCAAGCGCCGAGGTCGGCTCGTCGGCGATGACAAGCTTCGGCCGCGCCAGCAGCATCATGGCGATCATCACGCGCTGGCCCATGCCGCCCGATATCTGGTGGGGATAAAGCGCCATGACCCGCTCCGGATCGCTGATGCGCACGCGCTCCAGCATGGCGCGGGCAGCCTCATGCGCCTGTTTCTTGTGAAGACCGAGGTGAAGGCGGGCGGCTTCGGCGATCTGTTTACCGATCGAAAGCACCGGGTTCAGCGAATAGCGCGGATCCTGCATGATCAAGGCGATGTCCTTGCCGCGCAGCGCGCCCATCTGACGTTCGGTCTTCGACAGCAACGAACTGCCGGCGAGATCCAGGCGTTCGGCCGAGACCACCGCGGCCGGCGGTAGAAGACGCATGATGGCGCGACCGGTCGTCGATTTGCCGGAACCGGATTCTCCGACGATCCCGACGCGTTCGCGCCCGACGTCGAAACTGACGTTGGAGACGGCAGGCACGGCGCCTCGGCCGAAACGGACGCTCAATCCTTCGACGGAAAGAACGGGCTGCAGATCACGATCTTGCATGGCGGGGATCCAGAATGTCGCGCAGAGCATCTCCGGCGATGTTGAAGGCAAGGCTGGTGAGGAGGATGGCGATACCCGGCATCACGGCAACCCACCAATAATCCAGCATGAACTTGCGGCCGCTGGAGATCATCGCGCCCCATTCCGGCGCCGGCGGCTGGGCGCCAAGGCCGAGGAAGCCAAGTGACGCTGCCGTCAGAATGATACCCGCCATGTTGAGCGTCAGGCGAACGATGACCGACGGGACGCACATCGGCGCGATATAGAGGAGAAGAATGCGGATCGGCGAGGCGCCATAAAGACGGGCGGCGACCACATAGTCGGCGTTTCTGACGACAAGCGCCTCGGCGCGCGCGAGCCGGGCAATCGGCGGCCATGCGGTCAGCGAGATCGCGATGATTGCCGTGGTCAAGCCGGCGCCGAGTGCCGCAGCAAAAGCCAGAGCCAGGATCAGCGACGGGAAAGACAGAACGATATCGGTGGCGCGCATCAGCAGCGCATCGATGCGTCCGCCGAAGAAGCCGGCGACAACGCCGATCAACAGGCCGATCGGGCCGACGATCAAGGAGATCGAAAGCACGGTCTGGATGGTGATGCGCGTGCCGAAGATGAGGCGGCTCAGGATATCCCGGCCGAATTCGTCCGTGCCTGCCAGATGCGCGAGGCTCGGCGGCTGCAAGGCATCGCCAAGCGCCTGTATCGCCGGATCGTAGGGCGCCAGGAGCGGCGCGAAGATCGCGATCAGGCAAAGCAGGCCGAGGATGACGAACCCTCCAAGACCAAGCGGCTCGGCCGCCAATTTGCGGCCGGCGCGCGCAAACGACGCCGCGACACGGGTCGACACGCTTGGAGGGCGGATCTGAATCTCGCTGCGGATGACGTCGCTCATCGGGCCGCCTCCCGCATACGCGGATCAAAGACGGCGTAAGCGACGTCGGCCAGGAAGTTCAACAACATGAAAATGAATCCCACAATGATGGTGCCGGCGACGATGGCGTTCATGTCGCCGATCATCAGCGCGTTCGTCATGTACTGGCCAATGCCCGGCCAGGAGAAAACGATCTCGGTCACGACAGCGCCCTCGAGCAGACCGCCATAGGAAATGGCCAGGATGGTGATCAGCTGCACCGCAATGTTCGGCAGGACGTGGTGCCAGATCGTGCCGAGCGGGCTCACACCCTTGGCTCGGGCCGCAATGACATAATCCTGGCTCAACTGCTCCAGGGTGAAGCTGCGGGTCATGCGCGTGATGTAGGCCATCGCCGCATAGGCGAGGATGACGGCCGGCAGAATGATATGGCCGAGCGCATTCCAGAAGATTTCGGTCTCGCCCTGCAACAGGCTGTCGACCAACAGCAGCCCGGTGCGCGGTGTGACGAGGCCTTCGTAAAACACATCGATCCTGCCCGGCCCGCCGACCCAGTTGAGGCCCGCATAGAAGATGACGAGCCCGACGATGCCGAACCAGAAAACTGGGATCGAATGACCGACGAGCGCGACGACCCGGGCCGTCTTGTCGATGAAGCTGTCGCGAAACAGCGCCGCGACAAGCCCGAGCGGGACACCGACGAAGGTCGAAATGATCACCGCCAGCGTCGCAAGTTCGAACGTCGCGGGAAAGGCCTGGGCAAGATCCGAAGAGACGGGATTGCCGGTGAGGACGGCCGTGCCGAAATCACCATGCGCCAGGCCGTTCAGATAGAGGAAAAACTGCTGGTAGATCGGCAGATCGAGCCCCAGGCGTGCCCGCATCGCCGCATAGGCGGCGGGATCGGCGAGCTCGCCGACAATCGCGCCGACCGGATCGGTGGGCAAGACGCGGCCGATCACGAAGGTCACACATAAGAGGATGAACAGGCTGACCAGCAAATGCGCCAGGCGTCGGCCAAATTCGGCTACGGAGAGTTCCTTCATGATCGGCTGTCCTGGGAAGTATTACTGGGTTTCGACCTTCGTCACGTTCTCGAGACGCGTTAACTGAGACGGATGCCCCACATATCCCTCGACCTTGCTGGACAGGACGATCGGCTCAAAGCGCTCGAAGAGCGGAAGCACCGCCGGATTCTGTTCGACAAACATCTTCTGCATCTGAACGTAGAGTTCGCCGCGCTTCTTGGCGTCCGGCTCCATCGATGCTTTCGCCGTCAGCGCGGTAAGTTCCGGAATGTCCCAGGCCGAGCGCCAGACGAAATTGCCGGCATTGTTGGCTTCCTTCGAGTTGTCGGGATTGGAGGAAAACTGCTCCATTGAGCCGAGCACGTTCGGCATGTAGGCGCTGGTCTGCGGGATCAGCAGATCAAAATCCCTGGCGCGATGGGCGGCGATGATTTCCGAGCCGTTGCCCTGCTGGATGTCGATCTTGATGCCGACCTGGGCAAGCGATGCCTGGATGGCGGTGGCAAGATCGATCCGCGGCGTTTGCGCGATGGTCTTCAGCGAAAGCGAGAAGCCGTCCTTGAAGCCTGCCTCGCTCAGCAGCTGCTTGGACTTTTCGACGTCGAGATGCCAATCGGGGTTCGGGATGGCATATTCGAAATTCTCCGGAACGGGAACGTTTCTGGCCCGGCCGTAAGGACCCATGATGGTCTTTTCGATGCCCTTATAGTCGATGCCGTAGGCAATGGCTTCGCGAACCTTCGGGTTGGAGAGGTATTTGTTGCCGGCATTCATCGACAGAACGTAGAAACCGCCCGTCGGAATGCGCTGGATGGCAAAGCCCTTCTTGCTCTGGAACGTCGCGAGATCCGAGGCGGTCAGGGCGCTGGCAATATCGATATCGCCCCGTTCGAGCATCAGCCGCTCGACCTGGCTTTCAGGCACATGCCGGACGATGACGCGACGCATCTTCGGCGCCCCGGCCATATAGTCCTTGTTGGCATCGAGGATCACCAGTTCGTTCGGAGACCAGCGATTGAGGGTGAACGGACCGGAGCCGGCCGAATGGGTTCGCATCCAGGCGTTTCCGTAGTCATTATCAACGGCGTGGCTCTCGACTTCGACGCTGTCGACCACGCTGGTGGTGGTCGTCGTCAGCCGGTAGAGCAGAAGCTCCGCCGTCACCTGGTCGGAGAGATCGATCCGCACCGTCTGGTCGTCGACGGCCTTGACGAGCTTTTCGACATTGTCCTTGTCGTAACCGACGCGCTTGAGGTTGGCGGCGGCGGCCTGATCCATCTTCAGGAGCCGCGCCAGCGAGTAGACGACATCCTTGGAGGTGACCGGGTTGCCGGAGGCGAAATTGGCCTTGCGCAGCGTAAATGTGATGCCCTTGTCGTCAACCTTCCAGCTTTCCGCCAGTTGCGGAAGGATCTTACCATCAGCTGTGCTGGCGACGAGCCGATCGTAAAGATTCGACATGATCTCGACCGCTTTGCCTTCGGTCGCCTGCTGCGGATCCAGCGACAAAACCTGCGCCAGTGAGGTGCCGACCACCAGCTGGTCCTGTGGGGTGGCAGCCTGCGAGAGCGGTGCAGCGATCGTCAGGGCGCCGATGACGGCGCCGACGAACAAGCCCTTAGAAAAATGCTTCATTGTAAGTCCTCCCTAGACTACTATAAAAGACATATTATGTCGCCCGTATGTCGTATTATGATTTATCGAAGTCTGATATGATTTGCAAGACCCGAGCGGGAGACTTGATGCAAAGGGATTGGGGGAACGGACAATGACAACATTCGGCGGTGGCCGGCAAAGACTGGCGCAACAGGTCATCGATCAGTTGCGGGCGCAAATCGAGACGGGGACGCTGCGTGTCGGCGATCAACTGCCGACCGAGCCGCAGCTTGAAGCGACATTCGGCGTCAGCCGCACCGTGGTGCGCGAGGCGATAGCCGATCTGAGGTCGGCAGGCTTCGTCAAGCCGATCCAGGGCAAAGGCGTTTTTGTCGCGGATCCGAAGGCGCATTCGGTCCTGCCGCTGACGCCGGTGGAAATCAAAAGCATTCCGGAAACCCTTGAGTTGCTGGAGTTTCGTATGGCGGCCGAGGGCGAAGCGGCGGCAATTGCCGCCTATCGCCGCACCGCCGAGCAGGAGGCGGCAATCCGTGAGGCCAACCGCAGAATGGCGCACCTGATTGAAACCGGACAGCAAACCGTGGAAGCGGATTACGCCTTCCACATGGCAATTGCCGCCGCCACGAACAACCGATTCTATGTTGATGTCCTGCGCCATTTCGGCCCCAGAGCCATCCCCCGCGGCCAGTTTCCGACACTCCCCGAGGCCAATGACCGCAGCTATCTTCAGAAGGTTTATGCCGAACATGTCGAAATCCTGTCGGCAATAGCCGATCAGGATCCCGAACGCGCCCGCCAGGCAATGCGCGCACATATGCTGGCCAGCCAACGCCGCTACCGCATGCTCGCCGAGCAGCAATAGGGCTCGACACTCTTCAAAATTCATATTATGTCATATGACATTATGTAATTTCGAAAGAGACTCAAATGTATCTGGGAACACAGGTCGCCGCGCGGGATGACGAAGATTATCGTATCTTCGCGCAACTGGGTGTGAAGCATATCAATGCCGACCCCCCGGGAAAGCCGAGCAGCTGGACGCTGTCCGACCTCGAGCGCCATCGCGACAAGGTCGAAAGCTTCGGCCTGATCCTCGACATGATTCAATTGCCGCTGCCCTCGCAGCCGATCGAGAAGGCTTCCTATCCCGATATCCTGCTTGCCGGCCCCGAGCGCGACAGACAGATCGATGCCGTCTGCAAGTTGATCGAGAATGTTGCGGCGGCCGGCATTCCTTCGGTGAAGTACAATCTCAACCTGATCGGCATTCCCCGCACGCCGGATGAACCGGGACGCGGCGGGTCGCTGAATGCCAGCTTCCGCTGGGACAAGACGGATCAGCAGGCCGAGCCCGGTCTTGCCGGCGTGCTTTCCGAGGACGAAAACTGGGAACGGATCGACTATTTCCTGGAACGCGTCGTTCCTGTCGCTGCAAGCAACCGCGTCCGGCTCGCCTGCCATCCGCACGATCCCTATACGCCGCCGGGCTATCGCGGCGTCACGCGTGTCTTGGGCACGGTGGAAGGCCTGAAGAAGTTCGTGCTGATGCGCGAAAACCCCTATCACGGCCTCAATTTCTGCCAGGGCTCGATCGGCGAGATGCTCGAAAATCCCGGCAAGGAAATCGACGATGTCATCCGCTGGTTCGGCCAGCGCGGCAAGATCTTCAATGTTCACTTCCGCAACATTCGCGGCGGCAAGCTGTCCTTCATGGAGACCTTCCCTGAAGAAGGCGACATGGACATGGTCCGGTCGGCCAGGATCTACAAGGAGGTGGGCTTCAAATACATGCTGATGCCCGACCATGTACCGACCGTCAGCGGCAAGGACCCGACCGCCACCGCATTTGCCTTCTGCTACGGCTATATCGCTGCACTTCTGCAAGTGCTCGACAGCGAGTGACCCGGTTTTCAACACCTAAGAAATAGGACTTCATGATGAACCCGATTGAATTGAAGAAGGCCGTCGGTAGTGGTCTCCTGTCGTTTCCGGTGACCCATTTCGACGATCAACTCAAATTTGACGAAGCCAAGTACCGGCGTCATGTCGAGTGGCTTTCCGGTTATGACGCTGCTGCGCTGTTTGCCGCCGGCGGCACTGGGGAGTTCTTCTCTCTCAATCCGGCCGAGATTCCGCAGGTTGTCCGGGCGGCCAAGGCGTCGGCCGGCAAGACGCCGATCATTTCGGGAACCGGCTATGGTACATCACTCGCCATCGAGATCGCCGTCGCGGCCGAGAAAGCCGGCGCCGACGGACTGCTGCTGTTGCCGCCCTATCTGATGTTTGCCGAACAGGCGGGTCTCATCGCCCATGTCAAGGCAGTCTGCCAATCGGTCGGCATCGGCGTCATCGTCTATAACCGCGACAACGCCATTCTTTCGGCCGACAGCATCGCGCGCCTGGCGGAGGAATGCCCGAACCTGATCGGCTTCAAGGACGGCGTCGGCGATGTCGACAAGGTGATCGAGATTACCACCCTGCTTGGTGACCGTCTCGTCTATGTCGGCGGCATGCCGACCCATGAGGTTTATGCACAGGCCTATTTTGCCGCCGGCGTGACGACCTACTCATCGGCCGTTTTCAACTTCGTGCCCGCCCTCGCCCAGCGCTTTTACGGCGCCTTGCGCACCGGCGATCAGGCAACAGTCGACGAGATCCTGAAGGGCTTCTTCTTCCCCTTCGTCGCCTTGCGCAATCGCAAGAAGGGATACGCCGTCTCGATCATCAAGGCCGGCCTTCGCGTCCTCGGGCAGAACCCCGGCCCCGTGCGCCCGCCTCTGACGGATCTTTCCCAGGAAGAGCTCGCGCTACTGGAAAAGATCGTCCAGGCCAACGGCGTCACACGGATCGCGGCGGAGTAGTAAATCGCGGCAGTAGGCCGCCGGGTTGCCCGGCGGCTGTCCGGTTCGCGGCAACAACGGACAGCGCCGCACTGGAAAACGCCGGAATAGGACTTAGCCATCACGCCGCCTCACCGCCCATGAAGTGGTATCGTGATCGGGGTGCTGGTTGCTGCTCTCCTTGATCGCAGCGGCCCAGTCGGCGCCGTTGTTTTCGGTCGCACCGGTGTTTTCTATGCCCGTGATCGTATCGAACCAGGCCACCATGTTCTCGGTGCAGGTATTGGCCAGCGGCGAGAAGGCGTGCGGATCGTCAAGCGAACCGATCATCAGGTTGGTGCGACCGTTTTCGAGGTGGTGGAAGAACAATGGCGTGCCGCAATTGGCGCAGAAGCCGCGCTCGACAAGCTCCGAACTCTTCCAGATGCTCGGCTTGCCGCGTGTCCAGCTGAGCGCATCGTCGGGTGCGGCGACGAGTGCTGCAAAGATGTTGCCCGAGGCTTTCTGGCACATGCGGCAATGGCAGAGATGCGAATTGTCATGCATAGCGGTTGCGTGGTAGCGCACGGCACCGCACTGGCAGCCGCCGCTCACCTTCATCTCGATGCGCTTCATTTTTTCTCCTCCTTCAAGAGGCGGGTTTGGGCTTAATCTCTTTTAGGTTTTCGTCACTTTCCCGCTGCCAGAAGCTGTCATGCTGCCTTAGTGGTACGTCACGACGGGATTGAACACCCTTTGCAGGAAGGGCCTGAGAGCTCCCTGCATGTCGTTCCTCGGAATGTGATGTCCGCACTCAAAGACGTGAAGCGACTCCAGGACTCCGGCATTGGACAGAGCTTTTGAGAAGAGTTCGGCTTGGGCAACAGGAGCACGGTCGTCATGCTTTCCATGCAGCAACAGCGTCTCAGACCGAACTTCGGGCGCATAATGCAATGCAGAGCGAGCCAGAAACGCCTCTCTCGATAGATCCGCCTCTTTCTCGATAGCCCAGCGCAAACCGTCTGAACTCTCCTGATAAGCGACTTCAAGATCGTAGACGCCGCTGGACAGAATGACTGCTCGCAGATCAGAAACCTGGGTGGCGACCATTGCCGATGCAACGGCGCCACGACTGTTTCCATAGAGAACAATTCGGTCAGGATCGACGAAAGGCTGGCCCTGCAGGAAGGCGAGAGCAGCTATGATCGCTTGCTGGGTTTTGGGACCGCAGAAATCCGGAGGGCCATCCGACGCCCCAAAACCGGGCTGCGAGACTGCCGCCGCAGTGATATTCAAACCAGAACAGAACCGAAGCAACGCGCCGCTGTTGACCGCCTCTATCCCTCCGAGCAGACGGCCACCCTGATTGCCGTGGACAAATAGGATTGCTCCTGCGGGCGTTTCGCTTACGGCTTGAGCTTGAAAAAGCTCGACCGTGGCTCCGTCACCCCGGTCGATGAGATGTCGCGTTACTACCGGCATAACCACCATCAGGTTTTCGCGTGCCGGACAGACAATAGTGCAACTTGTGGCATTGGCAACGTCCGGTGGCGGGGGATATCGTTGAGAAACCAAATGGCTTAGCCGCTCATCCGTCAGTTTCGGACTTTTGAGCAAGCAGGGGCTGGTTATCCGCTCTATTCATTGGGCACCGAGTAGGCAGCAGCAAGTTCTTTGGCCAAGGCTTCAAGGGCTTCCGGGTAAGCTACATCACTCGTGATGCCTCGCGGCTTGTTGGGCAACAGCGGCTCAATTTCGCGGCACTCGAAGTCGGTCAGGTCATATCGGCTCATGCTGAGCGTGAATCACAAATCACCATGCTATGATAGATGCGGAGCGGCCTGCATTGTTGGGTGAGATTGCTCATCCCGCGTTTATCGAAGCCAAAGGCACACATGGAAATCGCGATTATCTTTGAACCGGAGTTTCAGGGCGACGCTCGAAGTGCCGTCTGGATCGTAGAAAGCCCCGAGAATCGGAAGTGGTTCGCAGAGCAAACCGACCTCGACACGGGAAGTGCGATATTTGCGCCCGAGGGCGGTGAGATTGGACGGGCCGCAATCCTCCGTTCCATCTGGAACGTGCAAGAGCATTATCCGAACTGGTCGCAAATCAATGTAAGCGGCGTTTCGCTTACGGATGAACTCTCGACGGTCCTGTGCGATGAAGGGACCCTAAGAGAGAGCAACGAAGGCTTTTCACTCGCGCGAAAATAACCTTGCGCCCCTGACACTCGGTCACCTGCAGGACTCGCACAAACAGACTTAATGAGTTTACGGCCTAGCCAGAGCCATGTGTCTCGCCCGTCCTTCTAACTCGGCTTGCGCGAAGGGGCATCGCGGGAATCTCTCGCCTCCCTCTTCTCCCCTCCGCCAGAAGGCGCCCGTTGGGCGGAAGGGGGCGAAGCTGGTCTTTTCAACAACGCGTCATACGCCTGCGGCGGAATGGCGGGATAGGTTATGAGGAGAGAGCGTGCCGTGCAGCCCCCTCATCCGCCTGCCGGCACGTCCCCCCCGAGGGGAGAAGAGGATATGCCGCACCCTCGCGTTCCCCGCTCGTCGCCGCAAATCGGACAGCCGTAGGGCAAACCGCCCCGGCTACAGCGCCACACCGGTGCCGCGGTCGAAGACGTGCACCTGATCGCTGGTAATACTTGCCTCGAACACGGCGCCGTAACGAGCGGGATATTCGCCATCGACGATGGCGGTCACCTGCTGTCCGGCAAGATCGAAGACCACGTGGGTCTGGGCGCCTGTCGGTTCCACCAGCATCGTCCGGCCGGCGAGCGGCGTGCCGGCGGCAACACCGGGAACGAGATGTTCGGGGCGCAGGCCGATGGTGATGGCCTGGCCGGGCTTGACCTTGCGGTCGGGCGCGATGCGGATCGCCGTGCCGTCACCGAGGCGGGCGGCCGGCTCACCGTTTTCGCCGTCGACCGTGCCGTCCAGCATGTTCATCGCCGGCGATCCGATGAAGGCGGCGACGAAGAGATTGGCCGGTTTCCTGTAGAGTTCGAGCGGCGTGCCCTGCTGCTCCACCCTGCCCTGATTGAGCACGACGATGCGGTCGGCAAGCGTCATTGCTTCGATCTGGTCGTGGGTGACATAGATCGACGTCGTCCTGACCTTCTGGTGCAGCGTCTTGATTTCAGAGCGCATCTGCACGCGCAGCTTGGCATCGAGATTGGACAGCGGTTCGTCGAACAGGAAGACGGCCGGATTGCGCACGACAGCGCGACCCATGGCGACACGCTGGCGCTGGCCGCCGGAAAGCTGGGCCGGCTTGCGGTCGAGGAGCTCGGCGAGATCCAGCATACGGGCAGCCTCTGCCACCCGGAGCTCGATCTGGGGTTTGGCAATGCCGGCGAGCTTCAGATTGAAGCCCATGTTTTCAGCAACGGTCATGTGCGGATAGAGCGCGTAGGATTGGAAGACCATGGCGATGTTGCGTTCGCGCGGCGTCAAGCTGTTGACGACCTTGCCGCCGATCGCGATTTCGCCGTCGGTGATCTCTTCGAGGCCGGCGATCATCCGCAGCAGCGTCGATTTTCCGCAACCGGACGGGCCGACCAGCGCGACGAATTCCCCATCCTCAATATGAAGCGAAATGCCGTGGATGACGTCGACGGCGCCATAGGTCTTGCTGATATCGGTGAGTTCAACGGATGCCATGATTGCACTCCAACGGTTCGGCTCAGGACTTCACGGCACCGGCGGTCAGACCGGCGATGATGTGTCTCTGGGCGACGAAAAAGACGATGATGGTGGGAAGGATGGTCAGCGTGATGAAGGCCAGCACCAGCTGCCACTCCGTGCCGTACTCGCCGCGATAGACCATGATGCCGAGCGGCCAGGGATATTTCGATTCCGAGTTCAGCATGATCAGCGGCAGGATGTAGCTGTTCCAACTGCCGACGAAGGAAATGATGCTGACAGTGGCGACGATCGGGCGCGAAAGCGGCAGCGAGATGTGCCAGAAGAATCTGAGATAACCGCAACCGTCGACGAAGGCCGCCTGAAACAATTCTTCCGGAAGGTTGCGGAAATAGTTTCGAAACAGCAGGATGCTCATGCCAAGGCCGAAAGCCACCTGCGGCAGCACCACACCCCAATAGGTATCGAGCAGGCCGAGATCGCGGATGCGGATGAAGAGCGGCAGGATCGCGGTCGCCGCCGGAAACATCAGGCCGAGCAGGAAATAATTGAGCAGGAAGGACGATCCGAAAAACCGGACATGGGCAAAGGCGAAAGCCGCCATCGACGAGACGATCAGCGTCAGCAGGACGGTGAGCGAGGCGATCACTAGCGAATTGCCGATCTGCAGCCAGTAGCGTTCACCGAAAAGAATATCGGTGTAATTTGCCCATTGCCACTCTGTCGGCAGGCCGAAGGGATTGGTGCGCAGGTCGCCCAGCGTCTTGAAGCCGCCGAGCGCCGTCGTCAGCAGCGGCACGAGCACGATCGCGGCAATGAGGCTTAGCGACACGTAGAGATAGACGCGTGTCGACGTGCTCATGCGGATGGAAGAGCTCATATCAGTCATGGCGCATGAATATCCTTTTGTAACCGAAGGCGAGCGTCACGCAGATGATGAAGAGCACGACGCCGACGGCGCTTCCGAGGCCGACCTGCATGCGCATGACGCCGTAGGTATAGAGGAAGGTGACCATCGTCTGCGTGGAGTTGGACGGCCCGCCGCCCGTCAACGGCATGATCATGTCGAAGAGCTGCAGCGAGCCGACGACGGCAAAGAAGATGGAAAGACGCAAGGTCGAGCCGAGCAGCGGCAGCGTGACGTAACGGAACTTCTGCCAGCCGGTGGCGCCGTCGATTTCGGCTGCCTCCAGCACGCTCTTGTCGACGGATTGCAGGCCGGCGATGAACAGCATCATGTGAAAGCCGAAATATTTCCAGACGATCACGCCAAGCACGGCATAGATCGCCACGTCCTTGTCGGCGAGCACGTAAGGGTTGGCGAAGCCGAAGAAGTTGGAAACGGCGGCAAACAGGCCATAGTCGCCATCATAGACGAAGCGCCAGATAAGGCCCGCGGCAACGTCGGCCAGCACATAGGGCAGGAAGAAGATGAGGCGATAGCCGACGACACCCGGAATGCGGTGCGCCAGCATGGTGGCGAGCCAGATGGCGAGCGGCACCTGGATGCAGATCGAGATGACGATGATCAGGCCGTTATTGACCAGCGCCTGGGTGAAGGCCGCATTTCGGAATAGAACCTGGAAATTGCGCAGCGCGATGAACTCGGTCGGCGTGCCGTAGCCATTCCACTTGTAGAGGCTGTACCAGGCCGCCTCGCCCATCGGCATGATGACGAAGAGCGTGAAAAGCAGCAGCGCCGGCGGCAGGAAGATCAACAGCACCGCCAGCCGGTCGTGTGCGACTGAACTCTTGCTGTTTGCGGCTCTTTTTGCCGGCCTTGCGGCAGTGGTTATCGACGGGACTGAAATATTGGCCATGGATCCTGCTTTCGGCATGTCGGCAGCAATGCCGGCGCTCCGTTCTTGGCTGGGAGCGCCGGGAATGGTCTGCAGGCGCTGGTTATTGTTCCAGCTCGAAAGCGTCCTGGATCATCTGGGCGCCGTCCTTGGAATTCATCTGACCGGAGACGATTTCCACCGACACGTCGTTGACGACACGGCCGACCGCCGCACCCAGATCCTGGTCGAAATAGTTCTGATGCCAGGTCGAGGCGGCCAGCTGTTTTGCCGATTCGGCAAGCAGCGGGTTGGTGACGCCGTCACCGGCGCCGACGGCGACAGGCAGAAGCATGCCTGATTTGGCCATCGCCCGCTCGTTCTCGGCACTCGTCAGGAAAGCGAGGAAATCGATCGCTTCCTTGGATGCCTTCTTGGTAACGGCCCAGCCATTCAGACCGCCAAGCGTATCCGTCGGCTTGCCGGCGCCGCCATCGACCGCCGGGAAGGCGAAACGGCCGATATTGTCGGGCGCGAGGCCCTTGCCGTCGCCGGCATTCTTGCGCTGGTTGGCCTCGGTATTTTCAAAGCCGAGGATGATCGCAGCCTTGCCGTCACCGAAGACGCCGAGCGCCTGCGGCCAGGTCGAGCCGAGATAGCCGGGCTGGAAAGGTTCGAGCTTTCCGAGTTCGGCGAGGTCGTCGCCGGCCTTGATGATTGCGGGATCGAGGAAACCTTCGCCCTGGCCGGTCTTTGCCGCTTCGAAGACCTTCTGTCCGCCTTCGCGCATGACGAGATAGCTCCAGTAGAAGTGGATCGGCCACTTCTCACCGCCGCCGCCGGCGATCGGCACGATGCCGGCCGCCTTGATCTTCTTCACCGTGGCGAGAAAATCAGCCCAGTTCTTGATGTCCTCGGCCTTGACGCCGGCCTTGGCAAACAGCTCCTTGTTGTAGAAAAAGCTGACCAGACCGACCTTATAGGGAATAGCCCAGGTCTTGCCTTCGAATGTCAGGCCGCTGACCGAAGCCGGGCTATAGGCGCTGCGCAGTTTGCCGCCATCGGCGTCGAGGGCCGGCGTCACATCCTGGAGCGCACCGGTCTCGGACTGCTGCTTCAAGACGCCGCCGCCCCAGCTGAAAAAGAAATCCGGCACGTCGTCGGACTGCAGCAATGTCGGAAGCTTGGCCTTGAAGGCCTCGTTTTCGAGAAACTGCATCTGGATATCGACGTCAGGGTGCTGGGCTTCGTATTTCTTGACGATGTCTTCCCAGGCCGCGACATATTTCGGGTCGAGCTCGAGATGCAGCCACTTGACCACCGTCGTCGCCGAGGCTGCACCTGCCCCGGCCAGCAACATGCCGGCAGCCGCGGCCATGGATGCGATGCGCCTGCCGCCGAGACCGGCGCTCTTCAACATAAAATTCATGATTTTTCCTCCCAGGGGGCTGTCCTCACAATTTTTCCCCTATGCGGATTAATTCAACGGAGCTTTGACCCAATGTCAACCCAATGCCTCTATTTTTATCAAATGCGCTTGACAGGACCACAGAATTGCCCGCTATTTATTTCGTAACCCGTTAAAAATATTTGGGTTCCGCCCCAACGAAACGATCGCCTGGCTAATTTCAATGAAGACCGCAGATCCAGAATTAATGCGCGCGATCAATCGCTTGAACGTGCTCGATACCGTCCGGCGCCATGGTCCGATCTCGCGGATCGAGATCAGCGAGCGTACCGAACTTTCCACCACGACCGTTTCGGCCATCACCGCCTCGCTGCTCGACGACGGGTTGATCCTGCCGCGTCACGAAGGCGATATCCGCAATGAGGCTGTGCGCGGACGGCCGCGGGTGATGCTGGAGCTCAATCCCGATGCGGCCCGCGTGGTGGGCGCCAAGATCGCTGCCAACAGGATGGTCTTCGTCGTCACCAATTTCCGCGGCGACGTGCTGTCGAAGCTCGCCTTGCCGATCCGCATCGACCGGCAGCCGATCGGCGTCATCGCCGATCTGGTCGAGGACGGGGTCAGGCGCTGCGTCGTCGATGCCGGGCTGTCGCTGGAGGATGTCGACAGCGTCTGCCTCGGTTTTCCCGGCGTCATCGAGCACCGCACCGGCTATATAAGAAGCAGCCCGATCTTTCGCGACACCAATGTCGATTTCGCCGCCGAGATGTCGACGCGGCTGGCGACGCCGACCATTGTCGAAAGCGACGCCCACGCCATCACGCTTGGCCATCACTGGTTCGGAAAGGCCCGCGATCTCGAGGATATGGTGCTGATTTCGCTGGAGCAGACGCTGGGGCTGGGCGTCCTGCACGGCAACAGCCTGTTTCGCGGCGCCGGCGGCCTCAGCCACAATCTCGGCGACCTCGTGCTCGGCATGGGACCGAATGGCGTCGTCCGGCTTTTCAGCCAGGCCGGCGAAAGCGCGATCCTCGGCGAACAGCAGGCCGACGGGCGTTTTGCCGAAGCGATCCGTCTCGGCCGCGGCATGAACCATGCCCAGGCGCTGATCAAGGCCGATGACGACCGGCTGATCAGTGCCGCCATCCGCGCTGGCGAAGCGGTCGGATTGACCATTGCCAATATCGTCACGCTGTTTGCGCCGCCGCGGGTCATTCTTGTGGGGTCCAGCCTGGCGCTCGGCGAACCCTTTCTCAACAGCCTGCGCGATGCCTATGCGCTCGCCATTCCGCCGTCGCTGCGCGGCGTGAGCGAACTCGTCTTCGACGATTCGACCGATGATTTCTGGGCGCAGGGTGCGGCTGCGGTGGCGCTCTACGAACTCTACGAATCGCCCTGGAGCACGACGGGGCCGGCGCTCTGACGGGCGCCCCAATCACCATCAATGGCACGATCAATGGAGGAATTCATGGACAAGGTCGGTATCGGCATCATCGGATGCGGAAATATTTCGGGCGCCTATCTCACGGCGATGGCATCCTTTCCCATTCTCGACATCCGCGGCGTCGCCGATCTCAACCGGGAGCTGGCCGAAGCAAAGGCTGCGGAATTCAATGTTCCGGTCAAGACGGTCGAGGAGCTTTTCGCCGATCCCAAGGTCGAGATCATCGTCAATCTGACAATCCCGAAGGCCCATGTTGCCGTGGCGTTGCAAGCGCTTGAGGCCGGCAAGCATACCTATTCGGAAAAGCCGCTCGGGATTAATTTCGCGGAAGGGAAAAAATTGGCGGATGCCGCCAAAGCGAGGAATCTTCGCATCGGCGCTGCCCCCGACACTTTCCTCGGCGGCGGCCACCAGACGGCCCGCACCCTGATCGACAAGGGCGTCATCGGCCAGCCGGTCGGCGGCTCGGCAACCTTCATGTGCCCGGGCCATGAGCGCTGGCATCCGAACCCGGCCTTCTTTTACGAAGTCGGCGGCGGGCCGATGCTCGATATGGGTCCCTATTACATCACCGATCTCGTCAATCTTCTCGGACCGGTTTCCCAGGTGGCGGGTTTTGCGACGACGCCGCGATCGGAACGGCTGATCACCAGCGAACCGCGCAATGGCGAGCGTATTCCCGTGCAGGTGCCGACTCATGTCACCGGTATGATGGCCTTTGCCAATGGCGCCGTCGTCCAGATCGCCATGAGCTTCGATGTCGCCGGCCACAAGCATGTGCCGCTGGAAATCTACGGAACCGAGGGCACGCTTGTTGTGCCCGATCCGAACAAGTTCGCCGGCCCTGTGGAATATCTGAAGAAGGGCGGTGCGTTCGAGGACCAGCCGGTCACAGCAGCCTATGCCGATGGCAACTACCGCTCGCTCGGCGTCGCCGACATGGCGCATGCGATCCGCTCCAACCGGCCGCATCGCGCCAATGGCGATCTGGCGCTGCATGTGCTCGAAGTCATGGAAGCGTTCCACACCGCTGCCGCGACCGGCCGAACGGTCACGATCACCACGGCAACGGAGCGCCCTGCCCCCTTGTCCGATTCCATCGTCGACGGACGGCTGGCGAAATAAGTTTCAGGAGGAAAGACTATGCGTGAAGCACTGATCGTCTGGGGCGGCTGGAGCGGGCATGAGCCGCAGGAGTGCGCCGAAATCATCAAGACCATGCTCGAGGAAGACGGCTTCAAGGTCTATCTCGAACACGGCACCGAGGCGCTTGCCGACCCTTCCGTCCATGATCTTAGCCTCGTTGTGCCGATCATGACGATGTCGAAGATCGAGAAGGAGGAGGTCAAGAACCTCGCCACGGCGATCGAAAGCGGCGTCGGCATTGCCGGCTATCACGGCGGCGCGGGCGATGCCTTCCGCGACTCCGTCGATTACCAGTTCATCATCGGTGGCCAGTGGGTGGCTCACCCCGGCAACATCATCGACTATACCGTCAACATTACCCGGCCTGACGATCCCCTCATGGAGGGCATTGCCGATTTCCCCTATACGTCAGAGCAATATTACATGCATGTCGACCCCTCGAACGAGGTTCTGGCGACGACGAAGTTCACCGGCGAGCACGCCTACTGGATCGACGGCGTCGTCATGCCTGTCGTCTGGAAGCGGAAATACGGCAAGGGCCGCGTCTTCTATTCCTCGCTCGGCCATCAGGCCAAGGAGTTCGACGTTCCCCAAATGAAGACCATCTTCCGCCGCGGCGCCAACTGGGCGGCGCGGTAAGGCTCCGGTTCGTGGGATGGCTGCACCTTACCGGGGTCGAGCTACTCGTCTCGACCTCCGGCCCCTGTAAACGCGGCGAAGGACGTCCCTTGCGAGATGTTGCGAGGGACGGAGAGGTCGCGGCATAATCCCTTCTCCCCTCGGGGAGAAGGTGCCGGCAGGCGGATGAGGGGGCCACACGGCACGCATCTCACATAATTCACCTATCCCGCCACGCCGACGGCAACGCCGAGATCCGGCGCGTCCTGACCCCGGTCGAGACGATACCGACACGGTCGAAGCTTGCATGGGCGATGTCGGAAAGACCGGCTTCGCCGGCCCCCTCATCCGCCCTACGGGCACCTTCTCCCCGCTGTGGAGGAGAGGGAATCGAGACGTTGCGGCATGTCCCCTCGCCGACCGAAGCCGACCCCAGGATCAGCCAATGATCAGCGCCGTGCCATAAAGCCCCAGGGCAAAAACAGTGTGGGCGAGAAGGTTGAAGCACCGGACCTTGTTCGGGGTCGGATGTTTGGAGGCGGCCCAGCCGATGCCGAGGCCTGGCTGCAGCAGGAACCACCCTGCCCCGACGGTGACGATGCCGAAGATCCAGGCGGGAAGAAATGTCGGGTCCGCCAGCCAGGCTGAGCCCATGATGATGGCAAAGATCACCCCATAAAGAAGGCCGACGGCGTAGTGGCTGATCCAGCCGAGCGCCAACTCATGGGCATAGGGCTCAGCGTCGGCGATGCTGTCGTGAAAGACCTTGCCGCGGCCGAGATGCCAGAACCAGCGTCCCACAGGTGCCCAGTTGGGCGCCGCCTGACCGAACTGGGTGAGCAGGATCGCCCAGAGGTCCATGAGGATGGTTGCGCCGGCGCCGATCACCAGGCCGCGCCACAGAATATCGAACATTGGGAATCACCGGAAAGCGTTGCGATTGCAGGACGCTACAAGATCACTGCAAACGCGCCGGCGCAATGGCTGCGGTGAATTCACCCGCCACATTGCCGAGTGATTCAGAGGTTAGAGCCTTTCCTGGTCAGATTGCAGCATTCTGCCGGAGCAGGTTTTCGTCAGAGGCGATTGGCGAAGGGCATACCCCAAGGCACGTCCGAGCCGATCGCCTTTGATCCTGGCGGAAAGATGCCCGGCCCACCGGCCGCACCGCTTCGCCAAGGCGAAGCGATAAGTGCGTCCGGCGATTCTAAGTCTTGCAGATTTGCCAGGCAAATCTGCGGGAGGGTTGGCTGAAACGGGCCGGTCGACCATCCGACTCCGTTTGAGCCAACAGAATGCTGCAATCTGACCAGGAAAGGCTCTAATCCGCCTGCGGTCCGCCCTCGCCCTCAGTTTCTCCCGCGCCACTGCCGATATCGCCGCTGATATCCCGCGCAAACTTCCGCATCAGCCGCACGAGTTCATTGAAGTCATGTTCCTCCCAGTTCTCGAAGATGGCGCGGCCCATCCGCTCGCGGGCGACGTCGATGCGATCGGTCATTGCCTTGCCCTTTGGGCTGATGACCGCCTCGCGCACGCGGCGGTCGGCGGCATTGCCGCGGCGCTCCACCAGATCGAGACTTTCGAGCTTGGCGACCTGACGGCTGACGGTGGTGTAGTCGCGCCCGGCGCGGTCGGCGAGTTCGACCACGCCGATGGGGCCGAGCCGTTCGATCGTGACCAGCAGCGGAAACAGGGCGCGATCGAGCGAAATGCCCGCCTCGCGGACCATCTGCTCGTCGCGCTGCGGGCGGTTCATGACGCTGACGATCTCGATCAAAGCTCCATGCAGTTCGCGCAGTTTTTCGCTGATATGTGTATTTTGCACATTCTTTGTTGACGTCATGCCGATTCTCCTATTATGTGCATAATACACATATGGAGAAACCAATGACAGAAAATTCCACAGTCGACGTGCTGATATCAGGCGCCGGTGCGGCCGGCCTGACGCTGGCGATCGAGCTGGCGCGGCGCGGCGTATCCTTCCGCCTGATCGAAAAATTGAACGACCCATTCCGCGGCTCCCGCGGCAAGGGTATTCAGCCGCGAAGCCAGGAGGTGTTCGAAGATCTCGGCATTCTCGACCGGATCGTCGCGCTCGGCGGCATCTATCCCCGGCAGCGGCAATATCGCGACGACGGCAGCTTCAGCGAATCCGACGCCGTGGTGGGTGGGGAGCCGACGCCGGCCGAGCCCTACCATCTTCCCCTGATGGTGCCGCAGTTCCTGACCGAGGGGGTGATGCGCGAGCGCCTGCTCGAACTAGGGCACCGGCCGGAATTCGCTAGTGAACTCATCGGCTTCGAACAGGACGAGACGGGCGTGACTGCGCGGCTTAAGGGCATATCCGGCGAAGAGACCATCCGCGTGCGCTGGCTCGTCGGCGCCGATGGCGGCCGCAGCTTCGTGCGCCATGCGCTGGATATCGGTTTTCCCGGCAAGACGCTCGGGGTGCGCGCCATCGTCGCCGATGTCATTCTGACGGGATTGGATCGCGACGCCTGGCATCGCTTCGGCGATGGCGACATGCAGCGACAGATCGCGATTTGCCCGCTGGCGGGGACGGACCTGTTCCAGATCCAGGGACCCATCCCGCTCGAAGGCGAGGTCGACCTCTCCGCGGCAGGCTTGACCGCCCTGGTCAAGGAGCGCACCGGCCGCGACGACATCGAGGTCCACTCGGTCTCCTGGGCGTCGGCCTTCCACATGAACGCCCGGCTTGCCGATCGCTACCGGCTCGGCCGCGTGTTCCTGGTCGGCGATGCCGCCCATACGCATCCGCCGACCGGCGGACAGGGTCTGAATACCAGCGTTCAGGACGCCTATAATCTCGGATGGAAACTGGCGGCGGCTGCGGCAGGCGCCCCCGACGCGCTGCTCGACAGCTATGAGGAGGAGCGCCGCCCGGTCGCCGCCGCCATGCTTGGTCTGGCGACCAATCTTCTCGACGCCCTGAAGCGAGGCGAGATGCGGCGCGGCCGCGAGGTCCATCAACTCGATATCGGCTACCCCTCCTCCTCTTTTGCGCTGGAAAAGCCGGAACGACGCGGCGGCCTGCTTGCCGGCGACCGTGCCCCCGATGCACCGCTCAGAGGTGTCGGCGGCCAGACGACGCGGCTGTTCGAACTGTTCAAGGGCGCGCACTGGACGCTGCTGGGCTATGAGGTCGAGCAAGCCGCCATGCCGCCGCGCCCAGGCCTGCACATCCACAGGATCGGCCGGCGCGGAGACGTCATCGACGAAGGCGGGCACTTCCATGATGCCTACGGTCTGGCATCGGGCGACTGGGTGCTCGTGCGTCCGGATGGCTATGTCGGCGCCATCATTGCCTCAGCTCACGCCGGGGCGCTGGAAGCCTATCTCGCAAATGTCGGCCTTGCTGCATAAGCGGCAACTCAAAACGCCACGGCGCTGTTGGCGCGTCTGAAAGACGGGCGCCGTAGCCAATCGCCACCACGAGTAGCGCGCTTTCGTTGTTAGCCGCCGCACAAGGCCCAAGAGAGCAGGCCAAAAGCCGGAGCCTCGAAGGACGAGGCGGGTGTTCGGCACCAGATGTGAGATGGCAGGAAGCAGCGCTGCGGCAGATCCTTCGAGGCTCCGCCCGATGGGCTACGCACCTCGCGATGAGGAGCATCGGAGGATGCCGTACCATAGACCAGGCGGCATCGATCTTTCAGAGGGCGTCCCGCTCGTATCGCGGCGCCCAGCCGCGGGCCATCCCGCGGCTCATCACGCTTTCCGCCAGCGCCAGTTGCTGGCGGAGATGTTTGCAGTCATCGAGCAGCGAGCGTATCGCCGCCTTGGCATTGTCGTCATGCCAGGCAAGCACCGCTTCGACTTCCCAGGCCTGATCGGGCCAGGTTTGATCGGGCCAGGCTTGATCGGCCCCAGCTTGTTCGGGGCGTGCCTGACCGGGTTCCAAGATCCTTGCCGGCCGCATCAGTTCAGCGCCAACGGCAATTGAACCGGACGCGGCAATGGCGGCAGCGGCCGGCTGAGTTCGACCTTTCTCTGCCAGGCGGCACGTCGCTGTTGATCTCGCTCGCGGGCTGCGCGGGACGCCTCGACAAGCGCAAGGGCGTTGGCGATCACCTGTTCCGTATGCGTCATGATCATCTCCAATGTTCCTGTTTTGTTCTAAGTTAGAACTTTGGCAGGAAAAGTCAAGCGCCGGAACGATCTGGCTGAGGTAGGTGTTGTAAGCCGGGACTGGCGTCGAAGCGCGGCCGATAGTCAGTCCGCCGCCTCTATGACGGCGATGCCGGCCTCCTGCGCAGCCCTGATGAAGGCCGCCCGCACGTGTTCCGGTGGGAGATCGCCGATAATCGCATCCAGGCACGACTTGACGGCCTCGAAATACTCTTCGCCGTCATCTACCGGCCAGTCGCGCAAGAGCGTGCGCGCGGCGTCCCACACAGAGTTAATAACGGCATAATGGCCGAGCCCCATTGAGGCCAAGCCAACCGGTCGAAAATGTGCCGTCTGTCTCACTTTGCTACAGCTTTTCCCAATTTCGGTGGCGCTCATGGGTACGATGCAATTTGCGTGCCGTCGGCGGGCCGCGTCACCAGCCGAAGCACGGCCTTACGAGACTTGATTTTCGGCGAGGCTCGCAGTGTAGACGCTCCTCTTCGTCGCCTCCAGATCCCCTGCAGCCGGTGCTTTCGAGAACATGGAGCTTGAAGTGGAGTCCTGCGATCAGTCATTAAGCGACTGATTATGGTAAATATCGGGCTTCCCATCCCACGCCTGCTGATTAAAACTCAGTCTTTCCTTTTATACTCTATAAGGATTACAGCAACTCATATGCATTGCTGGACGCAAGAACCTTCATAACCATTCATGGATTGTGCCAAAGGTGGACGGAGTTTCATCCCGGTCGTACAATGCGATCTATCCTGCACGCGGCGGATCTCGGAGGAGCGCGCGATGCCTATCTTCATGGACCGGCACTTTCTTGAAGGAACGTCAGCGGCTGACGTTGCTCAGGCACATCGCATGGATCTCGACATTCAGGACAAGTACGGCGTCAAATTCCTGACCTATTGGTTCGATCAGCGGCGCGGGACCGCCTTCTGCCTCGTGGATGCGCCGGATGCGGAAACTGCGCAATGTGTGCATCGCGAGGCGCACGGCTTCGTCGCCGGCGAGATCGTCGAGGTCGCCCTGTCGGCGGTCGAGGCTTTTCTTGGCCGAATCCATGACCCTGAGCCGGCGCCCGGCCAATCCTCCGCTCAGGTGGATCCCGGCCACCGGGCAATCCTCTTTACCGATATCGTCGGATCGACAGCGATGACATCGCGCCTCGGCGACCGGATTGCGACCGAAATGGTCCGCGCCCATGACTCTATCGTGCGCCGATGCCTCAGCCAGAATTCAGGCCGGGAGGTTAAACACACCGGCGACGGCATCATGGCGGCCTTCGCCGCGACAACGGCAGCCGTCGAATGCGCCATGGCGATCCAGCGGGAATTCGAGCGTTACAACGGCGGAAACACCGAGCCAATCCATATCCGCATCGGACTGGATTGCGGCGAGCCGGTCGAGGACAGCAACGACCTGTTCGGCTCGACGGTGCAACTTGCCGCACGACTATGCGCGGCAGCCTCCAGCGACCAGATCCTCGTCTCGGAGAATATTTTTCGGGAATACGGCGCCGCCGATCTCTTCGCTCACGCAACGCGCCGACGGTTCAAGGGGTTTTCGAAGCCCATGCTGGTGTTCCGATGCGAGTGGGCGGATGCCGGCGTAAATTAAGATCGGCTGAGATCCGACACCCGCATGGCGAGTTGGCTCCAGGCAGGGCTTGCTGCGGCGTTTTTGTGGCCAAGAAATAGGCGATCATCAAAGCATGGCGCGCAAACTGTGCCGCGGTTTTGCGACAACGACCTGCGGCCTTGCGGAATTGGCCACCGCGCTCACGACCTTTGATCGGAAGCGGCATTGGCGATTTGCACCCGGCAATCAAAATAGTTCAAGACCGATGTCGGCTTCCGGCAGGCTCATGCGTCGTCACGATAGGAAGCCAAAGAAATTCGCCCAAGCAAGGAAACGATGCCATGACAATCACGATCACAGCATTTGAACGATCGCCCGATGGCGGCAAGGGACTGGCGCGCGATACGCGCGTTCGCTGGGCGCTCGAAGAAGTGGGGCAGCCTTATGAGGTTCGCCTTCTTTCCTTCGCGGAGATGAAGACGCCTGACCATCTGGCCATCCATCCCTTCGGCCAGATCCCCACCTATGAGGAAGGTTCTCTCTCGCTGTTCGAGACCGGCTCGATCGTCTTTCATCTTGCTGAGCAGCATGAGGGCCTGCTGCCCAGGGATCGCGATGCCAGAGCGCGGGCGATCACCTGGATGTTTGCCGCACTTAACACCGTCGAGCCGCCGATCCTCGAATTGACGACGGCAAGAATATTCGAAGCTGACAAGCCTTGGAGCGAGGAGCGCTTGCCGTTGGTCAAGGACCGTGTCCGCGCTCGGCTGGACAGGCTCTCGGCTTACTTAGGCGGCGCCGAGTGGCTCGACGATGCGTTCAGCGCGGGTGATCTGTTGATGGTTTCAGTGCTGCTGCGACTAAGAATGTCAGGCATTTTGGACGAATATCAAAACCTGGCTGCCTATGTCGCGCGCGGGGAATCTCGGCCCGCTTACGCCAGGGCTTTCGCCGCGCAATTTGCGATCAACGCCCCATCGTCCAGCTCAATCATGAGCTCATAAAGCCGAGCCGAAAGCGGGTTTAAAAACAGGATGCCGCCGAGCATTTGACCAATGCTCGGCGGCATCCCGCTCACCCCCGCTTAACTTCGCCGTGATCAAACGGCCGCGAGGCCACCCCCACGCTATGGTCCAACTCACCTCAATCCGGCTATGGCTGCGCGCTTATGCGTCGACGACCTAAAGCACGTCGCGATCTTTCAGATTCGCTCCTCGCGCTTTAGCTCTTTGTTTTTGCGCATGTCGTTATCGCAAAACCGCTGCACACTCTTGCGCGACATGCTCTAAGCATTGCCCATATGTTCGTTCATCAGCCGCTCGAATTTGGGGCCGCCCTCGACCTTCGCCAACACGCCCGACATTTTCAGGAAACGCCGGAAATTCTCGCGTGCAGCGCTCAGCGGGAAACGCCCGTTGGCCGTATCTCTGCACGCCTTCAACAGCGTGTCATATGCCAAACCCCGTTTGTCCTCCGGCCACCCGTCCAGAACATCGAAGATTTCATCGAGGCACGTGACCTCATCGATGAAATGTTGGCGATGAAGCAGAATCGGATCAAACCGAGTTGACGACATAGTATCCTCCCATTTATATTACTTTTTTATGCTGTAATTTTACTGAAAAACCGTGACTTATTCAAGTCAAAATCGTGTCCATTTGGCTATTGACGCCATGCAACTACTTCCATAACGACAGAATAACCCTATCAGATTAGACTTAAGCGTATTTGATCATCGGCCGAGGGTCGACGCATCACAAATATAGATTGATTGATCAATCGCGCGAATGTTGCGGGTCAAGCGAGCGTGATCAAATGCACCGGAAGTTTCGTATAGTCTCGTGTTGGCATGGTATATTGCGACCATGACAACCTTGCGAGGAGACGTTCAGATGAACCGATTTTTTACATTGGTAGCGGGCGTGCTGATCGGTGTGTCCGCGATCACGTCTTCCTGCACATCGCCGGCAAGGCAGGATCACCAGGATTTTCAATATCAGCGGGATAGCTCAACAAACCCGGCATGCGCGGATGGGTTCAGACCCAGCAATGCCCGCTCGTGCAGTTATTGAAGGCATAGAGCCGGAATTGGTTTTGCGCCGGAGGTGGCAGGCGACAGCAATGGGACCGGTCGGGAACTCCTAACCCTGCTTCACCGTTATGTGATCGGGCCACAGTTGGCCCGATGCTAAACAGGAGAACGGTTCCCCATGAACAATTTGATCTGGCTTGTCGGCGCTGTCGTTATCGTGCTCGCGATTTTGAGTTTCTTCGGCTTCCGCTGATTGTAGAAGCATGCTGATGGAAATGTCGTGGCCCAACCACGTCTTCCCTTCCCGGCGATCGGATGGACGATGAATCCTCCGCGCCGGTGGATCTATAAGGATTAAGAGCGCCTTGTCCTTCTTGGCCGCTTAGCCGGGCTGCGGCCGATATCTGCACGTCGAGCGACGTCCCGCCGAGTGTAGCTGTATTGTCTCTAGCCCACTTCCTGAAAGCGTCAGGGTCTAATCGAGACTACCGCCGTTTCTTCGAAAATCCGCCGATTGACGTGTGATCAGCGCGAAAAGTGGATGATCACCCCCTCGGTCTTCCTTTACAATCAGTCGTTTCGGCCTCTCAAGGCAGATCGTAAGGGAAGATCGATGGCTTGCCTTGTTGGCGCAGATGAAGCGACGCAATCGGAGAAGCCGGCTGTAAAAGCGGATCGGCCGGATGGCCTGGCGCGGGATGTTTCGGCCATCAAGGTCGGCGACTGTCTGCTGGGTTACAAGGCCGTCCAGCGCCGCATGCGGGCCAGCCGTTGGAACCATTTCCGCGGCCGGATGCGCGAGATCGAGAAATTGATCCGGCATCGTCATGGAGACATCGTGCCCGAGGCCGACGACGCATTGATCTATGTCGAGGTGATCGCCAGCCTCGCCCTGGTCGAATTCAAGGAAGAGTTCGTCGATGTGGTTCTAAACTGGGCGACGCGATGGCTGCCATGGGCTGGGAAAGCCGAGATAGAGGAAGTCATCTACGAGCGGACAAAGCTGCGCTTTTCTCCCTTGTCCGCCGACGCGCTCGGCCACGCTCTGCACTTAAGCTACGCGGAACGGAGCGCCCTCAATATTCGCACCATCGGTGCCTTCGACGTGCCGAAGCGGAAAAGAGCAAAACTGCAAAAGGAAAAGCGGCGCCAGCGCGACCGAGCGCGAAAAGAGGAGCAACGCCGTGCCGCCGGCGCGCTTTCCAGAGCCGACTATCTCGCCAATTCTTTCAGCCAAGCGCGCCCCTGGGAGGCTTTCGGCATCAGCCGCCGGACCTGGGAACGCCGTGGCAAGCCGATGCCGGATCCCGAGACGATATCGGACTGTGGTTCGATCTCGCTCGCCGCTTAGGTCAGAACTTTTCGGCTTTTAGCCGGATGGTCCGAACCAGCTATTCACAGCCTCCTGTAGACCATCCTCAGTCCCGTCGCCCACCCAGGCCACATATCCATCGGGCCGGATCAACAGTGCGGCTGGCGCGGAGACCACACCCAGCGCAGGCAGCTCCCATGCACCGGCATATCCGGCGTCGACCAACCTGATGCGGTCCGACCACCGCGGGAGGCCGATGCTGCCGGGCGCGCCAAGGTTCAAGAACACCGGTCGCGCATCTTGCAGCAGCGTAAAGACACGCACGGGACCATCTAATGTGACCAGGTCGAGGTCAGGCATGCGGCGGCCGAGCAGCGGATGCCCGTCGCCGAGATCGTAATGGATACCAAGTCCGGACATCTCGGCCGCGATGCGTTTGCGCGGCTCCTCCATGCCAAGCAGCTCCGTTACGATGTCACGCAAGACTTCGGTGCGATCGTCGGTGCGCTGCAATGCGACCTGCGCCATCGTCGTGCGCAATACGCGGGCCGCAACCGGATGCCGCTCGGCGTGATAAGTGTCGAGCAAGGTTTCAGGCGACGTGCCTTTCACCACCTGGGCCAATTTCCAACCGATATTGACGGCATCCTGCACGCCCGTGTTGAGGCCCTGCCCGCCGACCGGAGAATGTACATGGGCGGCATCGCCAGCGAGGAGTACCCGGCCCTTGCGGTAGGCCGTTGCCTGCCTGGACATGTCGGTGAACCTGCAAATCCAGTTGACGCGATGGAGTCCGTAATCGGTTCCGAATGCGGCGATGAGCGCGTCTTTGAGATCGCCGAGCGTCGGCTCGGTTGTCGCGCCGGCATTCTTCTCCGGCACCATCACGCCGATCGGCCCCTCTTTGGCGAAGACGATCTTGCCGTCGTGGATTTCGTACTCCTCCCTGCCGAAGGCATAGATGCCAAGGGCGGTGCGATGGATGCCCAATGGCGGCTCCTCTTCCATCTCCACCTCGGCGAGAACGTTGCTGGTCGTCGGATCCCATCCTTCAAACGCAATGCCGGCAGCCTTGCGAACCAGACTGCGGCCTCCATCGCAGCCGACGAGATAGCCTGCCCTGAGCGACGCCCCATCGGAGTTTTCAATGGTGACGCCGGTATCGTCCTGCGCGAAACCCGTTACCTCAAGGCTGCGATAGATCGGCACCGCCAGTTCCCCGACCCAGCCGGCCAGAATGCGCTCGATATGCTTCTGCCGCAGCGCCAGCCCATAATTGTGCCGGGTCGGAAAATCGCTGATATCCAGACGCGTGACCGCGAAACCCGTGACCTGGGCTATCTGCCCTTCCGCGAGGAACCGGTCGACGATGCCCCGCTGATCGAGAACCTCGAGCGTGCGTGCGCTCAGACCGCCGGCCCGCGTACCGGCAAGCTTCTGGTCAGGGCGGCGTTCGACGATGGCGACGTCGACGCCTGCCAGGGCCAGTTCGCCTGCCAGCATCAGTCCCGTCGGCCCTGCCCCGGCAACCACGACTGCATGTTCCCTCATCCGCAAACTCCCATGTTCCGGCTGTTCCAATGCGATCTCTCAGGGTCCAGACAGACCTGGCCCCTGTGCATCTCTCCGATCCAATCAATCCTGCCCAGGTGCCGATTTTCTCTGTCGCAGGTTGTTCTCCCTATAAATATAAGCTCCATACTGGTTGGAAGGACTTGCGACAGGATTTCAGGCTTGCTCTCCAAAGCCCTATTCGCTGCCACTTGCGGATCTCTTGCTGTGGAGCTCAGGCTTTTCAATACGACCTGACCGGGTGGGCGCCGGATGGTGGCAGGCGCCGTCCGGGGTCGATTCTCTCGAAGGGATCAATCAATTGCTTGGCGACCTATCTCACTGCGGAGCTGGAGCTTTTTGCGGAATCGTCTCAGCCGCTGGTCGCTCAGACGGATCGGCGGGACGGCCATAGATTGTGTAGGCGGCCCCCGCTAGCACCCCCAAGACGAGAAGAAGCGAGGACGTACAGCATCATTCCGCGGATAGCCGTCTTAGGTGTCTTGTCCATCAGGATCTCCAAGATTGCTCAGCGGTCAATTCAATGCGAGCGCTTTTGGTTCCGACTCGGAGGTTGTTCAAGGGAGCAGCCATTCACGGAACGATCCGGTCCCGATCTGGTTTACCCCACACCCCGGTTGCTATGGAGGTCACCATGTGGGCAATCCTGACCGGAGCCGCTCTCATCATCGGCGGACTTCTTTTTCTCTTTACCTCGGCGCTTGGTCGAAGACCGAGTGATCCGCATCAAATGCCGCAAGGCGGCACCACGCTGGAGCCACGGCGCCAAGGCCTCAGGTTCCTCGGAATAACTAAAAACTGGCCGGCGCTGGCCCTTATCGCGATCGGTGCACTTCTCTTGGCTTTTGGTGGATACTCCTGACATCCGACAGGTCTTGGCCGCCTCAGCTCCTTCGGCAAAAACCCGGCTTTCACCGGGTTTTTGTTCAGGCACTACCAAGTCTGGCGACCGGTCCAGTCATCGATGTCGCGTCTGATACGGTCCTTTTCGATGCCATAACGCTCCTGGATCTTGCCTTCCAGCTGGTCGCGCTTGCCGGCGATCTGGTCAAGATCATCGTCGGTGAGTTTGCCCCACTGCTCCTTGATCTTGCCCTTCGCCTGCTTCCAGTTTCCTTCGATCCGATTCCAATCCATGGTCGATTTCTCCTCTGTGTTGATGAGAAGAAAACGGACCGCAGTGGAAGTTGGTTCCTGTGTCTCAGCGGATTTCCGCGAAGCTCAATTCCTGCGGCAAAGACGCCAAGCGCTGCCCATGCCAAATATCCACACCCGAATGAAGAAAAGCATAAATAATTCGTGAAGAACGAATAGATGTATAAAATATTTATTTATGTATGAAGCAAATATTCCCCTGTTCTTGTGTTATACTGTTCCACGGGGAGAAGAACAATGGCACTCGATGTATTCGTGAACCTCTACAATTTAGGGGGCCTGGACGCACTTAACGTTTCTCTGCGAAGCCTGTCCGATGACGAAAGGCTTGGCACTTTACTCTCGCTTGAAAAGATAGGGTACGAAGTGATCTGGAATGCCCAGAGAAAGCCGGCTTCTGCCTATGTGTGGAGCGGGCCGAACGAGAATTAGTTGCCAGGCGGGACAAAGACCTGTCCCGACCATGGGGGTGAGACCTCACGACCTTGTGTCTCCCTTCATGCGCTTAAAAAGCAGATGTTCCATCCTCCTATCGATCCGAGGAAGCGAGGGCGATCATGATCCGATCCCAGATAGCCGACGCACAAACCGTATTGGGCGACGAAGAAGTCGCCCTCTGCCAGAGAGTATTTGACCACGTCATCTCGGTGCGACAAATCACAACAGACACCGAGCGCGAAGATCTGGCTCAGCGGGTGATCCATTCGTACCAGCATGGAGTGAAGGATGAGGGCGCATTACTGCGACTGTTGATCTAAGATCGCGGCAGGTGTCTTGAAGACTAGAAATGGTGAGAGCGTCGGGGTTCGAACCCGAGACCTACTGATTAAAAGGCATCCGGTCTAGCTTGCCAAACACCATACAGAGCAAGGCAAAGCGACCCACTCATTTAGCTAGTTCGGGATTTATTTCGGGATTCCGCGTGACGTTCGAGCGCTGACGCAACTTCATCGTCCATAACATGTGCGTATTTTGTGGTCGTTGCGATGTTGGCGTGGTTGAGAACACGTTGAACAAGTTTCAAGTTCTTTTCCATCCGAAGAAGCTTCGTTGCCGTGTCATGCCGATTATCATGAAGGCGAAAATTCTGCACACCTGAGGCCGCTAAGGCGCGGCGAAAGTGAATCATCGTACCATGATAAGTGATGGGATACCTCTTCCCTTTCATTTTTCCATCCCGTGTCCGCTCGGCCACGAACGTAAAGACGTACTCTGGATGATTGCCACGGCAGTCCTCTAAGATACGTCGTATGGTGGGCGTGATTGGCGTCCAGACATCACGACCGCCCTTGCCTTTGGTGTTGATCGAGCCCGCCTCCCAATTGACATCCGACCATCTCAGGAGTGTTTCGTTAAAACGCCTTCCGCTAATCTGGAGGAACTCGAACCAAGGGAGGTAATCCTTTCTGATGAAGGCTTCTAGCGCGATTTGCTCGTTCGAATTCAACTCTCGAACTCTTTCTTGCGGCTCCTTTAACCAATGTTCTTTCCAGATCGGCTCGTTTGGAAGACTGCACCGCCACACGATCCGAGCGCGTCGGAATATAGACTTCAGCGGCTCGACTACCTGCCGGTTGATCGTACCATTGGCGATTGGTTTAACAACGGCCTTTTTGAGTTCCAGTTTGCCCCACCTCGGCCGCACGCGTAGTTTCGAAATCACGGAAACGACCGTCTCATCATCAATCTGATCCAAGCGCGTATCTTTACCGAACAGACTTATCAAACGCCCGAGCAACGCAAAGTAACGCTCCTTGTTGGAGCGGTACTGGCCCTTCTCCGTCCAATATCTTCCCACCGCAGTGTCCATGGTAAGCGGGGCACTCCCGCTTTTGCGGACCTGCTCGACGTCGCGCTTGGCGTTGTCCTTTATCGTTCGCTCTATCGACTCTGCCTCCCGCCTATTCCTGGCCTTGGTAGTTCCGTGAAAGCGATTGCCGTCGATCTGGAAGTCGTACCGATAAAATGGGCTGGCTTTTGTCTTGTAGACAGACATCTCGAAACCTCAAAAGTTTGGCGTTGAGAGATGAAGGCCGTTAGTTGGGACGTTGTGAAGCGGCGATGCATTCGCCCTTCCGTTCCAACGTTCACGCAACCTAGTTGGCCTTCGATGACGTGACGTAGAAGCGTCTTCTTTGATATTGCGAGATACGCCGCCGCCTCTGTCATCGTTAGCAGACGCTCATTTTCGAATCCAAGCACCGGCGTTACTCCTCGAAGGCACAACCGCTCGCCTAAATAACGCTTGCGTTCCCGCCTCGCTATTTACAACTAGAGATTATCAACGCTCAAAGTCACAATAGAATGATGCACAATCATACTGATGCTGTAAACACCAGCGAACGCGCGCTATAACTCTTCCATTTTCAAGCTATAAGGAATTGTAATTTTAATTAAGCAAAAATATTATACACATTTTGATTGAATTTCCTTGGAAGGATTTTTATAATGTCTTACACAAATACCTGCATCAATTGGCTAATACAGATTCTCTTTGTATTTCCAAGGAAATACATTCCCAAGGTGATTAATATATTGTTTCTTTGCTTATTGGAGCGTGATATTTTTTGTCAAAATGACGTTATCCGGGGCCTCTTTTTGTGTTGGGGATGCCTATTACGAAAAACCGACGGTCGTGATATATCAGCTTCAAGGTCGCAGATACAACCACACATTGAACCCCTTAATTTCTTGGATTCAGAGGAAGCGCTTCGTTCCACCGCCTGCGAAAAAAAGTGTAGTCGAAGGAGTTGGCTTAAGGGCACCTCCATCTTGGCGAAGGCGCTTAGCTGCCACCGCACAAAACCGCTTGCGACGGTACAGACTGGAAATCGCCCTTGAAATCGACGAAAGCGAAGCGTCGACGCATCACGCGATTGGCTAAGAGGCAGGCTGCCAATACGCCAGCTTTGTGCCGCTTTCCCCAACGAACCTTAAATTTCTTATCAGTCCGGCCGCCTCAAGCAGAGCGCCGGTCCGAGCGGATGGATCGACCCGATCAATATCCGTGGCGACGTCGTAAAGCCTAACGACGGCATCTTCTGCTGTCCCGCTTCCCGGTATGCCGACTGCCTCTCGTAGGTCTCGGGCCGTTACAATCGAGCGAAACAGAAGTGATCTGACCTCGTGGTCGGTCAGTTTGTCGATTTGATTGGCCGCACGGATTAGTTCCGCAACGAATGCAGTCTCAACGTTTTCACTCAAATGAGAATGTCCATCCACGATGCATGTCCAGTCAGTTTCTGTCCAAGGCGGTTACGTCGCCGGAAACGACTGCTCCTCGCAATCTCTACATAAGTTGGTGCTCTCCGGTTTCCAACGGTGGCTTTCAGGGCTGCACCATATTCCTTTGAATTGCTGACCAAGCCGCAAATCCGCCGGGACCTTCGCTCTAGGAATTTTGTATCGTCGCTGTTCATACCGTAGGACTTCGCCACTGAACCTTCTGGCAGGATCGCTGTAAATGCCTGTCAGCTGGTGCGGCGCGGCTGGGTCCGTTCAAGCATGAAACTTTACTGATGCTCGCTGGCCACAGGCTGACTAAACGGGTCCGGAACCGTCCATCGAACTCCCGCACCCCAGCTTTCGCTCTCAGTGGTGAGTTCGATATTCAAGCGAGCAAAGGCCTGCTCCAGCTTTCTCAAAGTCTCCAGATTCAATGCGCCGATTTGCCCTGTCTCTAACCGGGTGACGAAGTTCCGGTTAACGCCAGACATCTCTTGGAGATCACGCATCGACAGGCTAGCCATCGCCCGGGCGGCCCGGAACTGCGCCCCCCGAAATCGATCCTTTTGGCCTGGCTTGAGCCAGCGCACCCCTGCCCCGTTTGTTCCTGTGGCTCGCAGAAATTCAATTCCGTTTTTTTCGAATGCCTTTTGCAAGGCTTCGGCATCTGAGGAAAGCAGTTTGTATTTGGCGGCTTCCCATCGGCTGACCTCGCGCCGATCCAATCCCACCCATGTCGCAACAACCTCTTGATCTTTGCCAAGAAGCGCTCGTGCTGCCCGGAATTGGCTCGCCAAAACATCCATTTAGCGGAAGAGCGGTTCTCATTTGTGAAATGTCAACATATAGAGCATATGTCTCATATTTTCAGCTTTCATCTCTTTTTCTTTGCATATGTCTCACGAATCGGACTATTTCCTTGTTCGCCAGCAACCAGCACTCGAATCAAAGGCCCTCTCGATGAACGACAAATGGCTCGGAAGCCCTCCTATCGTGCTCCTCCCGCGACTGCGGTCGCTCCTCGCTGATCTCGAACAACTTGCCTTGCCCGGCAGCCACCCAGTACCGAACGAGCTTGTCAACATTCGGAATTGTTTTATCGCGAGCCGCGCGGTGCCCTGCTTGATGGGCGAGATGAGCGGGCACCCGTCTATCAAGGACGGTCCCGGCATCACCTCCGAGCTGTTTTATCTCGACGGGAAGCGGAAGCTCGCGCGGACGTTGAGCCGTTGGTATCGGTTCGACGAAGGCCTCATCTGATCCGGGGCGGAGAATATCGATGGATACGGCCTTTAAGGACAACCTCGACGCATACATCACCAAACTCCAGCGGATCGCGATCCAGCTGAACGGATTGCGATCCGCCCGCCCCTTCAGGGCTCGTCGTGAAGGAGCAGCACTCGCGATGAAGTCTGCCCGCCTTTTCTTAGCTTATTGTGCATTGGTAAGCCTGGTCCGCCGAAACATCGAGCCGATCTGTAATCCGTTTTGCGTTGGGCTCGTCGTGGTACCAGCCGCATGGCAGTTGAACGATATCCAGGAGGCGGCGAAAATAATCTTCAAAGATGAGAAAGTTCGCTTTTGCCTACATCCGGCGTCTAAGAGTCGGCGCGGTTGGGAGATTGACCCCGCTGAGCATCTCACGTCAGGCAGATTGATCGTCTTCGTGACCGAGGGATCGACAATCCATGAGGATTTTGAACTCGCGGCAACGGTCCGTGACCGCCTCCGCCTGTGTGATCCCCGCCACCTTCGAGCGCTTGGGAGGCTCCGGGGCTGCGGTAATCTCTCCGACGACCATGTTGCTCTGATCGCCGAACAGCCGTCGGAGAGGATGGAGGCTATCTACCGGATTGGGCAACCTGCCGAGCGGGCAGCGCGACGGCTCCTGAAAGAAAGCAAGCAACGCCTCCAATCGACCGAAGCCAAACGGCTTGACGTTTCCAAAGGCTTCGGTGAGGCTTCCAACTGGGCAATGGAGCTGAAGAAAGACCTCAAAGATTGGCGCGACGGCAAGCTAGATTGGTCCGACGTTGACAAGGGGTGCCTGTTTTACGGTCCGCCGGGAACTGGGAAGACGAGGTTTGCGTCAGCGCTCGCGGCCGAATGCGAGATGCATCTGGAAACCACGTCCATTTCGAAGTGGCAGAGCAGCAAAGATGGTCACTTGGGCGATATGCTTAAGGCAATGTACCGATCCTTCGCTAGCGCCAAGGAAAATGCGCCCTGCCTATTATTTCTGGACGAATTTGACTCCATTGGCGACCGTACAAAATTCGATTCCAGGCACGCTGACTACAGTGTTCAGGTGGTAAACGCACTCTTGGAATGCCTCGATGGCGTCGAGGGAAGAGAAGGTGTGGTCGTCGTTGGTGCTTGCAATCATCCTGAACGGGTTGACCCCGCGCTAATCAGGAGCGGCCGCTTGGAGAAGCACGTTCACTTCCCTTTACCGAATGCGCAAGCCCGGGCCGAAATCCTCGCTTTCCATCTCCCATCACTCGCCGAAAATCCTTTCTTGAAGGAAATCGCCGCCAGACTACCCGGCAAGAGCGGTGCCGACCTGGAGCGCCTGTCGCGGGATGCCCGTCGGACGGCGCGGCGGGAGCGCCGGGGCGTCACGATTGATGACCTCCGAGAGAAGATCGAGCCCCTGCCTGTTCTGAATGAAGGATACCAGCTGCACATCGCAATTCACGAAGCGGGTCATGCGCTTATAGCTCACGCTTTGCGAGTTGGAAGAGTCGAGCGAGTTGAGGTGTTCGATAACGCCCAGAACTTCGCAACAGACATCGATGCGCACGGGATCACTGTTATCGAGCACCCAAGGCTACCCTTCAAAACTAAGGGGGAAATGATGAACCTGGTCGCCATGCACCTGGCCGGGGCGGCTGCGGAAGAAGTCTCTTACGGAGACCGGTCGACTATGGCTTCAGGTTCGGGCCAAAGTGATTTCGCGATGGCGACGGAGCTTGCCGTCGAAATGGTCACCAAATATGGCTTTGGAACGTCGCCCTACTATATCCCAGGCTCCGTAAACACGAGCAGCCCATCGGAGCTGTGGCAGGACCGCAGGCTGAAAGCGGACGTCGATGTCATCCTGCAGACAGAATATACGCGGGCGAGAGACATGCTCAGTGGCCTTCAGCACACGCTTGTGATGTTCGCCGCCGAGCTGGCCAAGCACAAACGGCTGCAAGGAGATCAGTTGGAAAAGCTATGGCCAGGAGCAACAACCTCGGAGCAGACGGTGGCAAGGAAGTGTTGAGCGGCCATTGCGTCTGCATTTCCTTGGGCAGGAGGAAACCTTTCTCTCGCGGTGGTGCGGGCCGTGGCATTCGACCTGAACGAACCCTGCCTGACGATGCGCCCATGAAATCTGGCTGACGCAGCCAGCTCCCCGAAAATCCTGAACCAGAAAGACTGCGGCGGCAATTCCCGCGCGTCATCCCCACACCTTTGCCTTCATGAAAGGAACGGCCGAGTGAGAGCTTGGATCATCAGTGACCTTCACTACTCCCCGATGGACGCTCTCCGGGGCGCTCCCTTTCGCATTCCGGATGCGGACGTCTGCATCTGCGCAGGCGATATTTCGGAGAACGTCTCAAAGAGCATCGCTTACCTGCGGCGCGATATCGAACGACATATGCCCGTCATCTTGGTCCTGGGAAATCACGACTATTACAGTTCCAGCATCGATTTTGCGCTGGAAACAGCACGTAGCGAAATCGAAGGCAGCCGTATCCATCTCCTAGAAAATCAAACCATCCAGATGGCCGGATGCCGATTTGTCGGCGCGACCTTATGGACCGACTTTGCGGTGTCTATCGGTGGCGACGAGCATATTCCGTCCGAGGAGCGGCGGGCGATTGCCTTTGGTCTGGTACCATCACAAATGGCGGATTTCTCCTGTATTTATCGATCCGACGCGCGGCGGCCAGATGAAAACGGGCTGATCACGGTTCGCGAAATCCTTGAGCGCCACATCGCGAGCCGATCATTTATTGACCAGGAACTCGAAAAGCCGTTCGACGGCCGCACATTCGTTATTACACATCACGCACCGCTCATTCACAGCTTCGACCCTCGCTTCTATGGCCACGCAACGAATGCGGCCTTCGGAAGCGATCTATCCGACCTGATCGCACGGCGACGGCCGTCGGTTTGGATTCATGGCCATATCCATAAATTCCGAGATCATATGGCTGACGGGACCAGAGTGATCTGCAATCCCCGTGGCTACGGTGGCGAGTGGGAAACAACTGGGTTTCGCGGTGGTTTCGTCATCGATCTGTAGAAGACGTCCGGAGGAAGGACCTCCATGTGGACGTCCTAGACAATCTCAAGGTCCAATGGGCGTGTCAGATAATTGATGGAAGACCCAAGAACCGGCGCGTCGTACGCGTACTTGAGTACAATGGAAACAAGCTGGCAGAGCCGCTCAAATCCGATGCACTGGACGCTGTCCTTGGTCGCCATAAGGCAATTACCGCCCGCCGCAACGAGCCACCACTGTTCGATGACCTATTCTGACGCGGCGAGGACCGACCATGTGGCAACTGCTAGCCACGGTGCTTCGCACTGCATTCCCTTAAGGCTTTCAAGTAGAGTAACCAATTTAACGGCGTAGAACTCAGCTCCTCAAATCAAAGGGCAAACCCGTCCTTAAGGCGGTCATATAGGCAGGTAAGCTTTCTGAAATAACTCGAATACGGCGAGTTGGACGATTTTAACTTTTCCTTATGTGCTCGCAGGAAAGTCAAAACCGCTGCGATATCTACGTCTTTATCGTCTTGAAATGCGATCAAGATTGCAGCCTTTTCAGGGGTCACCGCGTCTATTATTTCCTGAGTGGTTTTCCCGCGGTAGAGCTTGTCGTACTGCGCTTGGTATCCATTGGGGTTCCCGCCGACCGACTTTCGGATCAATTGCTCGATGGTGTTGTGCTTCGAACCTTTCAGGGCGGCTAGATCACCTATTCCTACGCCGCGAAGGTATCGGTAGGCGGGCACGTACTTGTTCGCCCTTTTGAATACCCGGGGATAAACGGCCGACAGCAACTCGTTTGCATCTAACGTCGATTGATCTTCCAGCACGTCCAAGAAAACGTCGTCCAAGTCGACAGCCGTGTAGCCACGTTTCGCGAGCTTATCTTGAACTTCAGCAACGCCTACACCCACCACAAACTCCACATCGTCCTTGCCGTCGATCTGGTCGATATCGACGACTGCAAGCTTCGTGCTTGGATCACTGGACTTCACCAGATCGTACATCTGTTCTTTGCAATAACGCAGGATTCGAGCTGGAATTTTTCGTTTGGTCGCATCGATGGCGCTGTAAACTTCAGAAAAATCGTCAGTCTTGATCACCGTGATATTGAGATTGGTCTCACCAATCGCCATCATCGACGGAAGAAAACTGGAGCCTTCACCGGCCTTAGGTCGCTGAAGGAAGATAAGGTTTTTGCCGAACTGATCCAATTTTTCCTGCGCGAGGCAATTCACGATTGAAGAAATTATGGTCTGAATATTTTTGTCTGCTAGCGAATACCCGATAAAAATAACTGGGTGCTCAATGAAAATTGTGATTAGCTTGGCAGCTAGGTAGGCATTCTTCGAGTTGAAATTGTCGTAATCTTCCTGGGTCAGGACCAGGCTGTTCGGTTGACTTGCGCAGCCATGAATTTTGTAAATTTCAGCCACAGACTGCGGATTCGAGAACAGAAGCTCTTCCTGTCCGATGAATACTTTATAGTCGGGGAACAGCTCCTCTAAGAACAGGTCCCAATTGGTGGTGATTATGCCGTCAACGTTCAGGCTGGGTAATAGAGCGAGTTCCTTGGAAAGACCATCGGATGCAATCGTCTCATGAACCTTGGCAGTCAGATATGCTGCAATTTCATGCTTCAACGCGCTGGATTGATTCAAGATCGACTGAGAGAATTTATCGCGCGAGTCAGCATACTTGTCGTCAGCCCACCAAACAGGGTTGAAGTCTTCTGCCATCAGAGCTGCGGCAGCGGGATATTCTGAGTTGGTGTGAGAAGCGTAGAATCCGAAGGGTTTTATGTCCTGGCAGAAACGACCCAGCAACTCGTCCCATTGCTCCAGTCCAATATAACGCCTGGAAAATCCCGACCCTACAAATAAGAACGGCGCACCAGCGTTTGATGCCAATAAAGCAGAGAGTTTATCAGTAATTTCAGTCATATGCGTCCCGAGCCCAGAATGGTAGTAACAACCTACACGTTTTCCCCTGAGTCGGAACGGCGGGTAGTCGCGTTGAGCGAGTGTTTTTATCTAGTCGAAGAAACCGCGCTCTTTGACAGGCGGAAGTATTGCGGTACACGTGAATAAATTCAACTGCGAAGCGCATTGCCAAATTGGGCTCGCTGCTCTAGCTCTCCTTGATCTCGCGGATCATGCACTTGACGGTAAGATTGTCGAGCTTGGAGACGACTCGGAGTTCCGAGGGAATCGCGCTACCTTAAGTGGAACTCGGCTATGAATGATTTGTAGCTGCGACAGCGGGCGCACTTGAATGTCGATTCGCGGAATCTTCATAGGGGTCAACAAGCACTTTGATACGCGGATCGGAGAGCTGTCGGGCGCGTGCGATGATGCTCGCGCCCTTTGGGCGCTCTTTTCTGACAACTTGCCAAACCTTGAATCAAGGTTGCTTCTTGATGACGCAGCAACCCTGGAAAGTTCGCGAAAAGCTGTTTTTGGAACGCTGGACGCCGCTGAACAGGATGATGTGGTGGTCCTGTCGTTTGCCGGGCACGGATCGGCCAATGGCCGCCTCGTTCTCGCTGACACCCAGCTTGACGATCTGGACGGAACCACATTTCCGATGTCGGAGCTTGCGGACGCCTTTGCGAACTGCCAGGCACGCGTCATTTTGTGCATTCTCGATTGCTGCTTTAGCGGGCAAGCGCCAGCGCGTGTCCTTGAGACGGACGGGAATCCGAGATCGTTTTCGCCATTCGATGGAGTGTTCGGTGAAGGTCGTATCTTGCTAGCTGCATGCGGGCCGACGGAATCTGCGTGGGAGCAACCCGGCTCTGGCCATGGCGTCCTCACCTATTCAGTCATACAGTGCCTCACTAACCCTGAGCTGCAGTCCATCTCCTTCCCCGAGATCGCAGGAACAATCGTCAGCGCGGCCAGAGTCGCAGCCCAGCAAATGGGGCGCACGCAAACGCCGGAGTTCCTCGGGCACATTTCGGGTGGACTAATGTTTCCGAAATTCGAGCGTGGCGAAAACTTCCTCGCCGCCTTCCCTGAACATGGCGTGTCCAAAGTCAGTGGCAACGTTGACGAATTCGAGCAATTCGGTTTCCCTTCAGCAATTGTCCAAAACTGGAAGAACGCTTTCCCTGACGGCTTGAACGCGCTCCAGTTAAGCGCAGCAAATGATCACGGCATTCTTGCGGGGAAGTCACTTCTCGTTGTCGCGCCCACCAGCTCGGGCAAAACCCTCATTGGCGAATTGGCGAGCGTCCAAGCCGTAACGTTGGGAAAGAAGGCTGTTTTCTTACTGCCCTACCGCGCTCTCGTGAACGAAAAATACGAAGACTTCGCTGCGCGTTACGGCTCAGCTGGCCTGCGGGTTGCTCGGTGCAGCGGCGATGCGTCCGATGGGGTCGGACCAGTGCTATCGGGTCGGTATGACATCGCGTTTTTCACATACGAGATGTTTTTGAACATGGCGCTCGGTTCGCCGAAATTGCTGTCGCAGCTTGGCTTGGTGGTCGTCGACGAAGGTCAGTTCATCACCGATCCAAGTCGCGGGATAACTGTCGAACTGATCTTGGCCATGCTTCTGCGTGCCCAGGAAATCGACATCAAACCGCAATTGTTGATCCTGTCTGCCGTGATTGGAAAACTGAACGGGTTCGATCAATGGCTAAATCTGCCGCTCTTGCGCACCGACGTTCGGCCAGTACCGCTCGTCGAAGGCGTCGTGGACCGCCAAGGCACTTTCCAGAGCGTCGGTGTGGACGGCATCACACGCAAAGAACAATTGCTGGACGCAAATGAGATACGTCAACGCAGAGACAAGCCCAGTTCTCAAGATGTAATAGTTCCGCTGGCGAAGAAGCTGGTCGGTAATGGCGAAAAGCTATTGGTCTTCCGCAACGTTCGTGGCCCCGCAGAGGGTTGTGCCGAGTATCTCGCCAAAGAACTAGGACTGCCACCGGCTTCAGCCGTCTTGGATGCCCTTCCAAGCCAGGACCTTACCTCCTCGTCGCACCGCCTTCGACGCTGCCTGGAGGGGGGAACCGCTTTTCACAACACGAACCTTCTTCGTGCTGAAAGGGAGGCAGTCGAGCGAGGTTACAGGAACCGCGATGGCGGTATTCACGCGCTAGCTGCGACTACTACCTTGGCAGCCGGAATAAACACGCCTGCATCGACGGTCGTTCTGGCTGAAAACAACTTCGTTGGCGAGGATGGAAGACCTTTCACGGTCGCGGAATACAAAAACATTGCAGGCCGTGCTGGCCGATTGGGTTGGAATGAAATTGGCAAAGCAATCATCCTGGCCGAGACACCAATAGAGCGGGCACAGTTGTTCCAGAAGTACGTTTTAGGATCGCCTGAAGACGTCCGATCCTCCTTTCAGCAAAAGGACCTCGCCACTTGGACCGTCCGCCTGCTTAGTCAGGTTCGAGGGGTGCAGGTCGATGAAATTCCGCAGCTACTTGTAAATACATTCGGCGGTTATGCAGCTTGCCGGACAAACCCCGGCTGGATTTCACAGGTTAGCGTTGAAGTTTCCGATTTGGTAAAGCGAATGGTGGACTTGGGACTCGCTGAGATGCAGGGCGACCTTGTACACCTCACCCTTCTGGGTCGAGCGTGTGGCGCATCTTCCCTTTCTTTCGATTCCAGTCTGCGACTGGTAGACCTCCTTCGAAAATTCGACGTCTCGACTGGAGCAATGGCTGTTCTGGCACTTATCCAAGTGCTCGATGAAATGGATGCAGTCCACACATCGATTTTTAAGAAAGGTCGCGGCGAAAGCATTCGGGCATCTGAAGCGGCACAACGGTTCGGCGTCGAAGTGATGCGCTCGCTTCAGCGTTTTGCAGGGGACGAGTTCAAGTTTTGGCAACGCTGCAAACGAGCTGTCATTCTATTTGATTGGCTCGAAGGGATCGAGGTCGTGCAGATCGAAAAACGCTACAGCTACACGCCGTATCAGGGAAACGTCAGCTACGGCGATATCATACGAATTGCTGACGCGACCCGTTTTCATCTTCGATCTGCACATCAGATTTTTGCTGCAATGTTTCCTGATGAGCCAGGCCTTCTCTCCGAACTGGCCGAAATGCTGGATCGCCTTGAGTTCGGGCTCCCGGCTGATGCTCTGGCCCTCCGGGAGGTCGCGGCCTTGACGCGCGGCCAGTATCTTACGCTCTACGAGCATGGATGCAGAAGCGTCCAGGAAGTCGACGCCATTGCCTTCGACCGTTTGGCGGAACTGATCGGGAAACCAAGCGCAATCCTGATGCGAGGCGAACCCGAGGTAGCCTAAGCCTTGCCTTCATCGGAGGCCGTTGGCAGCTCTTGTCTCGCGGGATTGTCCGGTCTGGTCAGCTCTGTATCGAAGGCTAACCAATTCGGATCGGGCGGAAAAATACCCGCGTTATGTGTAAAAATTTGGCGGGTGAAATTCTGAAAAGCAGTAATTTTTAGCCTTGGCCTGTTTGAACCCAGAAGGGCTGCAGTGGCCTGATTGTCTGCGACTGCATCCAAAGCCCGCAACGTAGGCGGCTCGTCTGCAGCAATTCTGCTCATTTCTGCTTCCCAGCTCGCACAATCCTGTTCCATCGGGATCAGTTTGCTCTGTATGTCCGCCGCCAAGTTATAGTAGCGGCGCTGCAATGTCTCGTGTGCGCGTGCCCTTCCACCAAAGTCGAACACAAGCTGCAATGCGCCGATCAGCGTAATAACGCCACCAAGCACGAGAGAGGCTTTTGGGTTGCCCCTCGTCAGATCAGCCGCAGCGCTGGTTCCACCAAGGATCACCAACAGATTGAAAAAGCGGTTCCAGCCATCGAGCCACCCCCGACGCGCGATGTGATATAGGGCGTTTCTGAGCGCCTGATGGCGTGCGCGGAATGCCCTTTCCAAGCAATCCTCGTGCTGATCGGTCACTTCTTGCCGCCGCCATTCCTGTTTGGTGGCGGTTGATTGCCTGCGCTCCGGGTTGTCTCAGCCTTACCGCCGGAGCCAATCTCTTTTACCTGATGTCCCGAGCCTGGCTTGATGTTACCCCCGCCGGGCGAATGCGAGCTTTTCTTTTCAGTCACCTGCAACTCCATCATCTTCGCGGATCGTTAGCGCGTGCTTCCGTATCCTTTGAAATCAACGATATAAAGGGGACGGTTGCAATCATCTAGCGAGGTTTAGAAACAGCTTTCTTTAGATTCACGGCATCCAGCGAGCGAATTTTGGGCGTTGGTCCTCGCAATATCGAGTGGACAACCCGAATGGCACCGCGCCCTTGTGCTTCTGAGGTTGGGAAAGCGGTCAGTTGAAGTTGAACAGTTCACGATCCGTCGAGGTCGTGAACATCAAGTAAGTCTCTTCGGTTTTCGTGAGGCGCACAAACGCGGGGAAGTTGACCATGCCGTTGACCATGTCCAAAACGGCATTCATTATTGACCGTGTAATCGGTGAAGAAGGAGATGACGTAACGTTTCGATCACCTCCCTCTCTGGCCTCGCGACGCATTGATGATCGGCTACCTTAAGAAGGACGGGGTCTGACCTGCATTCCACAATTTCATGACACGCATGTTCACGGCTTGTATGCACAACACCAGTTCGGGGCTCGCAGTTGGAAATCCTTCACACTGCTTGAGCGCATATAGGATAAGCTTGTGGTTCTCCTCTTTCGTCATCGGACGTGAAGATTTTTGCCGCTGTGCTTCAGCTTGATGAGGTGCGACGACCAAGAGCAAGACGGCAAGCATACCAGCGATTTTCATATTTACTCCATGTCGAGCAGTGACGATTTTGCGTTTTTGAGCGGCAATCAGGTGGCCCCGCCGCGCGTCGGATTTCAATAGCCTCGCTTGCCCCACCAATATCCCAGGTTGGATTGCGTTCATGTTTCGCGCATGAATAAAATGCGAGCGATCCTGTGGATGCGCGGAGGGAATAAGGGAGATTGCAAAGCGTATGGGTATATTCGACTTTCTAAAACGCAGGAAAATGCCAGCGACAATTGAGGACGCTATGGCTTCCCAGGCGACAGACTTTGTCAATGCGTTTTCCCACCCCAGAGCACCCGTCGATGCCTCGAAGCTCGATTTTTCAGAAGGCTCGCTGCACCTGGTGGATCAGGTCCTTCAGGATTTTTATCAAAGACAGGCCGCGCTACCTGACGACCTGCATTTTCTCGCTTCTGCCTATGTTTTCGAAACCGCGCGGCGGCAATTCGGCGGACGTTACCTTCGCGGAGATCAAGAAAACCCGTTTGTGCTGCTGATTGGCGAGCCGGATTTCCAAATTGGCGTTCTGGTGATGGGGAAAATAAAAGGCCGAGCTTCGAACGGGCCAGAAGACAATATTCCATTCTTCTATGCTGGAATTGCCCCATTGGTGGAGAGGCGAGCAAACGCCACGCTCGTGTAGATTTCACCAAAGAAGCCTACGCCCAACGGCTCCTGTCTCACATTTTCAGTGGACCGCGTCGCGTAAATCTCTTTACCGAGGGTTGATGATTTAAGGTGCGTACAACAGGATACATTCATCGAAACACTCGCGCAAAGAAGTCTGAATTCGCCCAAGAGGACCGAGTTGCATGGATAGCGTCTACATATTCGATGGACATAACGATGCGATCCTATCCATGGTCGACTATAGCGCTGTTGGTCGAGATTTCCTGGTTCGTTCCGAGAATGGTCATCTTGATCTGCCTCGGGCACGATAAGGCCGCATGGCCGGTGGGCTGTTCGCAATCTCCGCCCATCCGGAGAGTGAACCGGAAGACGATCTCACCATCACCTTGAATGGATATGAGGTTCGTTATGCCGAGGCCCTAGACCCGGACAATGCCCGTCGACAGATTGACGGTCAGGTTTCTGCGATCAGGGAACTGGTCAGCCGCTCAAATGGGCAGATGCGCCTAGCAACGTCCGTGACGGCCATCAAGGCGGCTCTGGACGTGTCGGCTTTTGCGGTCGTGCTCCACATGGAGGGAGCCGAAGCTATCGACCCCGATCTGAGCTACCTCGACACCCTGTACGATCACGGTCTTCGGTCCTTGGGCGTGGTCTGGAGCCGCCCCAATATTTTCGGTTACGGCGTACCGTTTGCATATCCCAGGTCACCTGACACCGGCCCGGGCCTGACAGATGCTGGCAAGAGGCTCGTCAAGAAGTGCAACGATCTCGGGATCATGATCGACGTCTCGCATCTGAATGAGCGCGGGTTCTGGGACGTCGCAGCGTTAAGCACTGCACCGCTCGTTGCCACGCATGCTTGCGCTCACGCTATTTGTCCGTCGACCCGAAATCTGACCGACCGACAATTAGATGCCATTCGCGATACGGATGGTGTCATCGGAATGAATTTGGCAGTCAACGACGTTCGTCCGGACGCCAATCTCGATGACGATACGCCGCTTGAGGTCGTTATTCGTCATATTGAATATTTGGTCCGGCGCGTGGGGATCGACAGCGTTGCTCTGGGATCGGATTTCGACGGTGCCGTCATGCCGCGCGAAATCAGAGATGCAAGCGGGTTGCCACGCCTGATCGAAGCTATGCGCAGGGCGGGATTTAACGAGACAGACCTACGAAAGTTCGCCCTCGACAACTGGCTTCGCGTATTTGCTCTGACTTGGACAGATTTTCCCGAGATAGAGATGAAATGACCGAGAGCTGGAAGAGATGAGCGGAACTTCATTCGTCAACGAGGCAGAGATAAAGGTGACCGCTACAACGGCGGAGCACGTCGAGAGTTTCCATGAAGCACTCGACACTGTCGCACGGGAGAAAAAATATCTGACTATGTTCGAGGCGTTCCCACTTCCCGAGACGCGGGATTTTGTCCTCTACATGATAAAGCAGCGGAATCCACACATTGTTGCCGTTGTCGGAACGCGGGTCGTTGGTTGGTGCGATATAACGCGCCATTTCTTCCCGTCTCATTCTCATCGAGGAAGCCTCGCAATGGGACTCGTTCCAGATTACCGAGGGCAAGGACTGGGTCGCCGCTTGATCGACGCGGCACTGGATAAGGCTCGTCAAGAGCGCTTTATTCGTGTCGAGCTGTCGGTTCACGCTGACAATGCTCGGGCTATCGCCCTATACGAAAAGGTCGGGTTTCTCCCCGAGGGCGTTCTTCGACGGAGTGTCCTGATCGACGGTCGATTCATCGACACGGTCACTATGGCCATTATGCTTGACCGTGGATGACGCATGGACAAAGGTCATTGTGTGCTTGCGCCCTGACACGACGGTTCACCAAGCACATCGACCTCGACGCTCGGGTACATTTTCTCTTTCACCAATTGAAGGGATTTCACTTTGCCTTCAATGAGTAGCAACCCTGCATCGACATCGAGTGCTGGCAGCCATTCTTCGGCGGAGAACCTAAACAGCGTGATGTGAGCTATTCGCGGCGGCTTTGGACGCCAATTGTCGAACCAGACCGCATCTGAAATAGCTGAGCGAAGCCGTTGCAGCTCTGGCGGCTCGGGTGCCTTTACGAAGATAGCAGCTTCCGAAGCCTGCACCTCCTGAAAACTGAGATCAATCGGTGGCGTCTCTTTGACCTGTCTTTCCACGATCTCTTTCCATCGCTCTCCGTTCAGTGTCCAAACCTCGTCGTTTGGTATGCTGAATTGCGGCACTGCGTTGATCACAGTGACGACCGTCATGTGCAGGCTCGTAGCGGGGACCCGCAGGAGCGGCCCATCGCACTCGCGCTCGATGCGGTCCTGCAAGGCGCAGAGCTTTGAAACCGTCTCGCGGTCGGGAAAAAACTGCAGGTGAAACGCGCAGCACCGCTTAAACCACAGCGTATCGACCTTCGTTCTAATCACAGCAGCGTGTCCATAGTTGAGGACGCCTCACCGGACAGCGGGGCCATTCGCAACCGAGGTAGGTCTCGAAGGATCAGGCTTGGCATTGTTTCTCCGCAATGTCTTCAGGTGCCGCTGTCAGAGTCCGTTGAGGCTCAAGGAGACCCTATCGCAAATGCAGCTGCAGGAACTTTCTGGCTTTGATGAAGCTCCACGTCAGGGCGGCGTTCATGTGCGGCCCATTGTCATCGAGAATATCGTCCACGGAGTAAAATAGAAGTTCAGACGCTTCGTTTCGATCAGGTGCCGCTTCTGCGCCCGACAGGATATCCGCAGCCGTGGATTTGCTCGGCATCAGGAGAAACAGTTCCGGGTGGCAGAAGACCGGATCATAAGCCAGACCGACAGCAACCGCTTCAGATCGGGTTACATCACGAACGGCGATTTCCTCCTCTACTTCGCGGGCAATCTCGTTGAAGAGGTCTACGGGACCGTCGCTCTCACCTGGCTCGGCGTACCCCCCGATTAGATAGAGGCCACCGGGGTTTTGGTCCGCCAGCAAACTTCGCTTCGTGACAATGACGTTACCATCGCCCGTCAGCACAATAGCCGTCAATCCAAGGGGATCAGCGCGATCCGCGTCTGGATACTCGAAACCGAAAGTGGGATGGCGTGTCGCCACATAGGCAGAAAATCTGGTCCGGCTTGCAGCAATGCTCAGCCGTTCACCTTCAACCCAGTAAGAGGCCATCCGCAACAAAGCGCCGTCGAAAGCAGCTGGACGCTTTGCGCATAGTGCTGCCCAGGTCGATTTCCTGACTTCTTCCACGCGGTTCTGCAGCTCGAAATTACCAACGAGGTGGCAGTCAATGTGGTCAACAGGGATGCTGAAAGACTGATCTTGGAACACGCCATGCCCATTTCGTAAGAAGTTTAGATTATTCCCGACCCAAGGAACACGAACGCTTCTCCTCATTCGCCCTCAAGCCAACCTACCACACTGAGATTTGGCCAAACTTCTATCCATCGACTGACCTTCTGCTCATAAATCTGCCGCCTGATCTGTATCTTGTTCGCCCGGACAACCCCGCCAAGGAGGTCGGAAAGGCCGAACGGGGCGCAAAGCTCCAGGCCGCTATTACGAGGAAGCAGCCCGACGGCTGTCGCAGTTGTCGGGAACGTCGCAATGGCATCGGTCGTCGACACGTATGGCGTGATTGGATATCCGAACTTCGCCTCATACCAAAGGTGAACCTTGGCTTCGTTTTTCACGTCGATCCAAACGGTGAGATCAGAGAAGGTCCTTCGAACGCGAGTCGCATGCTCTGCTTCCCCATCCTCGGAAAGATCGTTGGCGTCAAAATAGACGATATCGATGTCATTGATCCCGTGCGCTGGCGGCAACCCGAACGTATGGTTCCAGACTGTTTGAGCAATTGCACCAGCAACAAGCCAGGCACCCGGGAGCGCAACCTTGTCCCAATTGTGCAGAACCGGAGACAACAGCGGGCTCTTGGGAACCATGCCTTGCAATTGCCGAAACTGTTCGTCGTTCATATCCCATTCCACGGAGAGAGCATGATGACACCTTACTTGTTGGAGCTTCGCGGTTTGATCGGAAACCGCCTACTTCTGCTTCCCTCGGTTGCCGCTGTCATTCATGATCATGCGGGCAATCTGCTATTGCAAGAGAAAGCCTCTGGGGAAGGATGGAGTCTGCCCGCAGGTGCAATCGAGCCAGGCGAAACGCCGCAGGAGGCCATCATTCGCGAGGTGATGGAAGAGACTGGTCTTACCATAGCCCCAACCGCAGTTCTCGGCGTCTTCGGAGGAAGAGACTTTCGGTACACCTACCAGAACGGTGATCAAGTGGAATACGTTGTCACGTTGTTCAAATGCCGAGTCGCTGCGGATCGAGGCGAGTGGACGGACACTGAGACAAGAGCGGTTGGATATTTCGCGCGAAATAACATGCCCGCCCTCGCCCTGCCTTACCCTATCTCGGCTCTGTTTTCGTAGGCGTGTCAGCCCGAACTTTAGATTTTCTTCCGAAGGCTGCTTGAGGAAAACCAGTACCTTGTCACCATCGCTCACACACCTGCGGCAGCATTCGGCACAGCCCCGACAACCGGGGTGCCAAGCAGTCCCAAGCGTTAGGTCAACTCGCGCTACTTAATCCGCCTGTAATCGAACGCTGGACCTCACCAAGGAGCCAATCCCGGAATACGCAAATCTTGCGCGAATTCTGCCGTTCCTCCGGATAGACAAGCCAGAGGCTCGACCGTTGCGGGCGATGACATTAAAAAGTTGTACCAAACGTACCCAGCGGTCTTGGCTGATCAAACCATGGTAGATTACGCGCAACAAGCTGGACAACAGACTTGGTTGGAGCATCTCAAGGACCCAAATCTGCGATTTTTTGATGGCAGCATTAACGGTGTAAAGTTCCGTTCATATGTCAATTATGACGCGAATGGAATTGCTTACATCGGAAACGTGCATCCAATCAAATAGAGGGTGTTAAGTGACAAAATTACAAGACGTTTACGGAGTTTTTGACCCGCAGCACGATGCAGCTGCTGCTATAAAGTTCGCGGTGATAGTAATGTTGATGGATAGACGTTTACGTGATCTATCTCAACTATTGACCGACGGGCATGAGGTGGCGACCATCGGAGGTGAGCCGGGATGGGAGATCGAGCGGCGAGATGAGAATGTCGCCGATGCTTCTTACTATGCTGACTGGCCTAGAGATGCCTGGTTTCGTGTGCGCATAGATCCGGAAGGGTATAGTCTAGCTTATCCCGAGATGTTCTTAGATAAGCCATCATTCTACAATTATATAAAGAAAGCCATTAATGTTTACGTAGCTGAAAACTCCTCCGAAGCAGAGGAGTTTAAAAAAATAAGTTCACTATTATTGTAGATATTCTGAGAATATGCGTTGTTGCCCTGGCTGCAAAACTCAGAATATTGTAATATTCTTGCCTGAAGACCTTGAGGGTACTGCGTTATAACAAAAGATTATCTCCGAGGGTAAGTAATATCAATCAGTTTGGAATCTTATTGGAGCTGCAACCAATTTGACGCTTCGAAGTATCAATAATGGACGCGACTCAACTCACCTTCGAGCAACTCAGGGAGTTAGCAGAGGAAGCGGGCCGAGAACATTGGGAGGATTTCCTTACAGCCGGTGAGGAACCGATCCGCCTTATTGACTGTTGAAGAATACAATCCCGCGTCGGACGAAAGTCCTAAGAAGAATAAACCGGCCGCACCGCGAAGGAAATCAAGCGATACTAATGAATGTCGTTAGAAGTCTATCGGCATCGCGACAAGAAAAACTCATTCAGCCAGCACGCTGTCACCTGCCCCCGAAAATATCCGGCCGCGATGTCTGGCGATCAGCTCCGCAAATGACAGCATGGCAGGTGCGGAAGGCAGCATGCGTCCGCTCCTCATCGGCCTCCATCAGGTGGCTGTAGCCAACAACGTAAACCGACCGTTGGCATTGCCGCTCGTTCTCACCATCTTCGCGTCATCGGGGAGGTTCTGACTGGAATTCAGCGATAACAACTAAAGCCTCCCTGACGTCCCTTCAAGAGAGACAAGGATCATCTAAGAAAGGTGATGCCACAATGTCGGTAGCTCTTTCCGCCGATTTGGTTGCATATTTTGCAAGCGCCTTTATCGATTGGACTTCTCGATGTCGGTGAAAGCGATCACCCCGCCCTTCGGAAGACGAAGAAACTGTTCTGTGTTAGTCTCGCCAAACTTCGTGGATGCGATCTGTGGGAACTACTCGGAGGGCTAATGGCGAGCGTTCCTGTCAAGCGACGGCTGGCAGCAATCATGGCCACGGATGTGGTTGGTTATTCCCGCCTCATGGAGCGTGACGAAGAAGCTACCCTTGCTTTGATCAAGGCGTTGCAGGCTGACGTAATCGCGCCGAACATTGAGCGTAATGGCGGCAGGATATTCAAGCTGATAGGCGACGGAACTTTATCTGTATTCGATTCTGCCACCGGGGCAGTCGAATGCGCGATGGCGATCCAAGGCGAACTGGTGCGCCGCGAGTCAGAAAGCGCTCGTATGGTTCTCAGAATTGGGATCAACCTTGCCGATGTGCTGGTTGACGGCACGGATATGTTCGGTGACGGAGTAAACGTCGCCTCTCGGGTTGAAGCGGGTGCCGTGCCCGGGGGCATTTGCATCACCGATGGTGTCTACCACCAGATCGCCGCGCGGATCGGCGGCGAGTTCGTAGAGGGTGGGGAAAAACGTCTGAAGAATATCGAGCGCCCCGTTCGCGTCTGGAACTGGCAACCGCGTCACGCCGGAACCGTGAAAGGAGAGCCGTCGCGCATTGTTGAAGCGGCAGCATCGTTGGATCAGGAAAAAGTCCTGGTCAGAGTTGGGGTCGCGTCTTCGGCTCTTCCCCATCAGCAGGACGTCATGGGGCTGATCACCTCCGGCCTCGAACAGTTCCTTTCGGATCGGCACTGGATCGACGTCGCGTCCGCCTCGACGGCTGAAATGGGCAGCCGTTCCCACGACTACACGGTCAGCATCGGCGTTCATGGGGCGGGTCCGTTCCGGTTAAACGTCAGGTTCATGCGCACCTCGGCGACATCCATCCTCTGGTCGAGGGCTTTCGATCTTCCTGCGGATTGCGATATCGACGCCATCGAATCGGTAGCGGCGGAGATCGTGTCGCTCGTCGTTGACAAAGTGCTTTCCACTGCATCAAAGACCATTGCGAAGAAACCGGAGGCTTCCTGGTCCGCATACGAGAATTTTCTTTACGGCAGGATGCTCGACGCGAAACATCTGCTGCCCGACGCAGAACGCTTCTTCCAGAAAGCGACGGAACTCGATCCAGCGCTCATCGACGCACATGCGACGTATGCCATAGCACTGGCTTTTCGCTTCTCCATGGAAGGAGTGATCGAGCGACTGCATCGCGCCGAAGAAATCTCGCACATTGCCTTGCGGCTCGACAACAACCATGCCTTCTCACACTACGCGGCGGCATTGGTTCAAGTGTCGATGCGAAACTATGATGGCGCGGAATCCCACTACGTCAAAGCACGCGACCTAGCGCCGAGCGACGTGGAGATTCGCGCCGATCATGCCGAGTTGCTTCACTACATTGGTGATTTGGAAAAGGCCGCAGCCGAAATCGAAGAATGTTTTAGGAAGACGAAGTATCCGCCTGTGTGGTTCTGGACCGTCAGGGGGATTATCCGATTGCAGCAAGGCCGTCCAGATGCTGCCGTCGAGGACTTCGAGAATATTCCGAGCAAGTCGTGGCGGACCCTTATTTTGCTCGCCGCAGCTCATGCTCAGCGCGGTGACGAAGTACGGCGGAGGTATAATGTGTCAATCGGCGTCCAAAGTTCACCCCTTATCGGCGTCCAATTTTGACCCCCCATATGCTGTAGATCAGCGCTTGGCCTGCCCGGCGCTGGCCGGGGTTGCAGAGGGTAGG
>NZ_JALBGX010000350.1:0-425 GCF_023006465.1 Rhizobium sp. PRIMUS64
GCTGGGCGGCGGCCGGCAGGCATTAGGATCGAGGTTCCAAATTTGATTTCCGGAGGACCGGCATCGATGTACCCAAGACGGAACCAACCGCGCGATGACGATTCTCGCGAAGTAAGTGAGTGGATCGAAGGCGTGACCGGAGCTTTCGATACGGACGCCTGGATCCGGGACTACTATTCACAGAGACGAGACCTGGAACAGGATCTGAGCGACTTGCGCCTCGGTTCGCACGATAGTGACGCCGGCGACCGTGTGCCGCGTCGCAGTTCCGTGGGCGGTTCGATGCGAGTGACGCCGCAGTCGCTGGCGCCGGAGAACTCGTTGAGCGGCGCCCGCCACAGCATAGACGTCTCTCGGGCGGGCTCCAGCAGCTTGCGATTCGGCGGCTCGGGGAGCAAGACATCGAGCAATATGGCGGAGGCGGG
>NZ_JALBGX010000351.1:0-406 GCF_023006465.1 Rhizobium sp. PRIMUS64
CGGATCGCCTATGATCGGGATCTTACGGCGCTGCTCCTTGGTGAGGATGAAGTCGGCCAGCAGGTCAGTGTCCGATTTGCCTTCCCACGCCCCATGGGCATCCTGAGCGCGGATGAGCCTTATCAGGCATCTGAGAAAAGGGGTGGCGAGATCCCCATCTTCGTTGACAGCAGGGCCATTCGTACTTCCTGTCAATGTACCCATTTCTTAGTCCTCCTCATCGAAAGGCTTCTTTTCAATGGCGCCTGCTTCGGTCAGCGCCGTGAAGCTCGTGCGCCAGAGCGTGGGACCTGAAGAAGCCGATCCGCGGTTGTCCCAGGAATTGCCCTCACAGCCGAGAGGCCCATGGATCAGGTGCGCGACGTCGGTGATCGGCTGCAGCACGATCTTGGCGCCATCGAAAGCG
>NZ_JALBGX010000352.1:0-381 GCF_023006465.1 Rhizobium sp. PRIMUS64
TGGCCGCTGGGGTATAGCCACAGAAGAACTCATTCCGCTGTGAAGTCGCCACCTGTCGCGGCCTGAACTGGTATCCAAGGAAGTCAAATTTGACAGTCGGATACATTTCCCCAAGAAGAGCGGCTCTAAATCCGGCTCAATCATCTGCTTGACCACCATCTGCGCGATCCGATCACTGACCGTCGGCACACCCAAAACCCTTTCGCCTCCAGTCTTCTTTGGAATGGAGACGGCGCGCACCGGCGGCGGAAAGTAAGCCCCAGAAGACATCCGATTCCAGATCTTGTAGAGATTTCTCGCAAGGTCTTTGTCAAACATCTCCAGGGTCTCACCGTCCACCCGGCTGCACCACGGTTGGCTTTGACCGCTTTGTAAGCTTCG
>NZ_JALBGX010000353.1:0-381 GCF_023006465.1 Rhizobium sp. PRIMUS64
GCGATAGCCTGGCGTTCGGCATCGAGCACATTGACGTAGGCCGAACCGAGCGATCGCAAACGGGCGGCGGCTTCAGGCACGGCCTGCACCGCCTCTTTCCGCTCCCGGCCGACGGCCAGCATCCGGTCCATCAGGCGATCGGAACCGCGCAATGCGCCGTAGGCGGCCGGATCGTTGGTCACCGCGGCCGCGATGCGCTCGCCAGCAAAACCTTTCTGAAGCAGATCTTCGATCTTGCCGACGGCGCCGACCGGATCGCGCCAGATCGTGCTTGCCACCGCCGCCAGCGCTGCTCGCTGCTGGCGATAGAGAGGATCTGAGAGCACACGCGAGCGCGCCTCCTCGTCGATCGCGGTCCTGAACTCGGTGACGGCGGCAAGC
>NZ_JALBGX010000354.1:0-378 GCF_023006465.1 Rhizobium sp. PRIMUS64
TGGTCGAGTGCAGACGATTGTCGGCAAGCCGTCGCATATAGCGTTCGGCCATGCCTTGAGGGCATGATTGGATCTGGCTTTAGCATGCTGGGCGGCGGCCGGCAGGCATTAGGATCGAGGTTCCAAATTTGATTTCCGGAGGACCGGCATCGATGTACCCAAGACGGAACCAACCGCGCGATGACGATTCTCGCGAATTAAGTGAGTGGATCGAAGGCGTGACCGGAGCTTTCGATACGGACGCCTGGATCCGGGACTACTATTCACAGAGCCGAGACCTGGAACAGGATCCGAGCGACTTGCGCCTCGGTTCGCACGACAGTGACGCCGGCGATCGTGTGCCGCGTCGCAGATCCGTGGGCGGTTCGATGCGAGTGA
>NZ_JALBGX010000355.1:0-377 GCF_023006465.1 Rhizobium sp. PRIMUS64
TTTCGAGAAACGCGCCGACGCGCAGCTGGCGCGCGAGTTGATCATCGCGTTGCCGGAAGAGCTGACGCGGGCTGAGAACATCGCGCTGGTGCGGGAGTTCGTGCTCGACAACCTGACTGCGAAAGGGATGGTCGCCGATTGGGTCTATCACGACAAGGACGGCAACCCGCATATCCATCTGATGACGACGCTCAGGCCGCTGGCGGAGGAGGGCTTCGGGCCAAAGAAGGTTCCTGTCCGTGGCGAGGACGGAAAGCCGCTGCGGATCGTCACGCCGGATCGCCCGAATGGCAAGGTCGTCTACAAACTCTGGGCTGGCGACAAGGAAACCATGAAGGGATGGAAGATCGCCTGGGCGGAAACGGCCAGCCGGCACC
>NZ_JALBGX010000356.1:0-361 GCF_023006465.1 Rhizobium sp. PRIMUS64
GACATCACGGCCACTGTCGAGACGGACCGAAAGCACTGCGTCGCCACGTTTGTCGCCGGTGGAAACGACCGTGCCGAGCATGCCGTTCTTCACATGTTGCGGGCCGAGACGCATTGCGCGCGCTTCAACGAAGCGGGCATTCTCCAGGAAGATGATGCGGTCGCCGGCAGCAAATTCCCGCGCGCCGCGCTCGGTCCGGAAAGCGCGGTTCTCACTGAGCGCGCCCTCTTCCGACATCACCGATCGCAGTGCCTCGTTCAGACGCTTGACGTCCTCGTTGGTGTGGGCGAGCACCAGCAGTTCGTCACCACGAAGACGACCGTCATTGCCTGCCGTGGTTGAGTTCTGGATTGCCTGTTTG
>NZ_JALBGX010000357.1:0-355 GCF_023006465.1 Rhizobium sp. PRIMUS64
CGCGCGGATATTGGCGAAGTCCGCGGGATCGTCGACAGTGCGATGCAGCGCCTTGGCGATATCGCGCTCATCGAAGGTGGAGCGTTCATTGCTCAACTGCTTCAGCAGAAGCGCAGGATCGGCAAGCAGCCGGTCGGCCATCTTCTGGCGACGGGCAAGGTCGGCCGGAGCAAAATACATCTCCGCGTCCCTGCGGGAGAGTGCTGCCTTCTCCGGACCGAGATGTCTTTGCGCGATGCCATCAAGGCCCTGTTCGGCATAGGAGCGGCCATCGAGCCGGATCTCGTGACCGGCAAGCGCCAGGTGCCGGCTGGCCGTTTCCGCCCAGGCGATCTTCCATCCCTTCATGGTTTCC
>NZ_JALBGX010000358.1:0-350 GCF_023006465.1 Rhizobium sp. PRIMUS64
AGGCGCGGCCCAGGTCCAACGGCTTGGAGTTCTTGCCCCTCAGGCGCGAGCCTCCTGAAATGAGACAGTGCTGACTTAAGACGGTCCTGACCATCCCCACCGCTTGCCCAAAAATCCGCGATATCAACGGCTAGTGAATCTGGATCGTTTAAAAACCGAGAAGCCATCGAATCTCTGTTTTCTGCTCGGAGCCAACGAGCGAACCTCGTAAGAATCTTTAAATTGTTCCTGAGGGTACCCTCGGGAACCCTTCCGTCCCCTCGGCCGATGCTACCGTCGGGTAGAATTTCGTAGTTTCGGACTGCTTCCGCGAACTGGTTGATGCGGGACTCGTCATCGGAATGCATGTC
>NZ_JALBGX010000359.1:0-350 GCF_023006465.1 Rhizobium sp. PRIMUS64
CCGACGATCAGGATCTTCTGCCCGAGGTCGACAAGCGCTGCGAGCGTATTTTGGGAGGTGGTGGACTTGCCGATCCCCCCTTTGCCGTAAAATGCGATTTGACGCAAATCTGACATATCGCCTTCCTTCTTTCGTTCCATCCATCGCTGAGTAAAAGGCAGGCAGCTCGCGCCGCCTCGCATGGCAATCTTCAAAACCCGTGCCATGTGGGCCGATCGAGCCAAAGGAAAGATCCTTTTGTTGGGTTTCAGAAAGTTACTCCGAACCACCACAGGAAACTGCCAAACAAACCTAATGTCGCCGATCAGACAAAGCCGACAGACGGTGTCGTGATGGCATCACTTGCACCG
>NZ_JALBGX010000035.1:0-60068 GCF_023006465.1 Rhizobium sp. PRIMUS64
GGCTGCGGTTCGGGCCCGCCGATGCACCCAGTGACGACAGGATCGCCGTCGACGAGGTCGCGCTCGGCGCGGCCCTACCCGAGATCGGCAAGGTCAGCCCCGTCGCCGGCGATGCCTCGGTGCGCTATATCACCCGCGCCGTCGATCTCGCCATGTCGGGGCAAGCGGATGTCATCGTCACCGCGCCGATCAACAAGGAGGCGATGAACCTCGCCGGCCATCACCATGACGGCCACACCGGGCTTCTCGCGCATCTCACCGGCTCGAAGAGCTCCTTCATGCTGCTTGCCTCCGAGCGGCTGAACACCATCCACGTCTCCACCCATATCTCGCTGAAGGGTGCGATCGAGCGCGCCAAGACCGAGCGGGTGCTCGCCACCATCGAAGCTGGCCACAAGCACTTCCTGCGGCTCGGTCGCAAGGCGCGCATCGCCGTCGCCGGCCTCAATCCGCATTGCGGCGAAAACGGCCTGTTCGGCACCGAGGACATGGAATTCCTGGCGCCCGCCGTTGAGCAGGCGCAGGCAAAAGGCGTCGACGTCGTCGGGCCGATCTCGGCCGATACGGTGTTCGCCCGCGCCTATAACGGCGCCTTCGATCTTGTCATCGCCCAGTATCACGACCAGGGCCATATCCCGATCAAGCTCGTCGCCTTCGACACCGCGGTCAACGTCTCGCTCGGCCTGCCGATCGACCGCGTCTCGGTCGACCACGGCACCGCCTTCGACATTGCCGGCACCGGCAAGGCCAACCACGTCAACATGCTCTCGGCCATCGCCTATGCCAGGCTGATGGCCCGCTCGCCGCGGCGGGAGGTGTGAACCACCAACCCCATCAAATGCCGAACAAGCGACGATCCCAGAAGACGGGTTGGTGGAGGCTCGCGGTGATCGAGGGGAATTCCGGGTGGGCCGGGTTGATCAATATGTTGCGGTCGACGCGGGCGACGACGCTTGGCACCAGCAGGATGACGCTGCGTTTTTCCTGGCACCAGCGTTCGCCAAAAGCCTTGCTGACGGCGGCCGGCATGCTGTCCCAGCCGGGCAGCGCGGGCTCGGAGAAGACCTCGTAGCTTAGCCCACGCGGCAGGGTGATTGTGACATAGTGCTGGTTGGGCGGCAGCCGCCCGCTGCCGTGAACGAGCTTTTCCAGCAGCGCTGTCGAATAGTGCTCGCTTGTGTAGATGATCGGGCTGCCCGAAGTGTTCCACCGCCCTGGCGCGATGGTCGAGCCGGTGGCGTCGAAGATCGGATAGGTTCCACTGGGATCTCCGATGCGGACGGATGTCAGCGTGCGGTCGAGATGCTGTGCGTTCACGCAGCACTGCCGTATTTCAGGCTTCCGAGGATATCGAGCACGAGTTCGCCGCCGATCTCGCTCTGGATGACCACGTCGATCGGCCGCCTGTCCTCCAGCATCGCATGCGGACGAAACAGGAAATCACGTGCCTCGGTCTCGGTCAGCCAGACATCGAGCGCCGATCCCCAGACGCGCGCCAGACGCGCGAGCTTTATGCCCTCGTCGGAAGAGAGCCGATGCTTGGATTTGCGCCGCTCATAGGTGGCCTTTGGAACGAGCCGGTATTTGAACTGGGTATCATCAGGCGCCAGGAGCAGCGCCATGCGATCAAGCGCCTTGACCGGCAAACCTTCCTCGATACTGGAGAGCAGGCCGAAGGCCGAACGCGACGCCGGCTCCCTGGCGGGCAATCCGAGAACATCGGCGATGACTGCAAATCCCATCATGGTCATGGTCCTTTTCACTTGATGTTATATTTAGTCTCAAGTGAGACAATGATCAATAGCGCCGATCCGGCTTATCTCCGATAGCAGCGGATTGCCCTGCGCGCCGGAGACCTCTATATTTTCCGAAGGCACGAACAACGAAGGAGGTTGCCTATGTCACCGCGGGACGCCTGATCCAGCAATATCAAGACTTCTGCCTTTCCAAGGGCATTGATTTCATACGCATCGAATCCGTACGGCCGCATGACGATACCACGCTCTTCTGCAGCGCTGGAATGCAGCAGTACAAGCCCCTCTTCTCCGATCCCTCCCATAGTGGAACCGTCGCAAACAGCCAGGCCTGCCTGCGCATGGGCGACCTCGACGAGATCGGCGACGGAACTCATCTTCTCCATTTCACCATGCTCGGCCTTTTCTCGTTCAGGGAAATGACCGTCGGCAGCGCCATCGATTTCTGGCTCGAGTTTCTGGGAACGCTCGGGCTCGTGCCGGATCATGTGACGATCCATCCGGATCGTCTGGTGGAATGGACGCCGCTCTATGGCGGGCGTGTGCCCATCGTGCCGGATCCGGAATGCATGTGGGGCGATGGCAGCATCAGCGGATACTGCACCGAGTTCTATAAGGACGGCGTCGAGATCGGAAACATCGTCAATCCGCTTGGAAGCTGCATCGACGTCGGCTTCGGCCTCGAGCGTCTCGACATGATCGTCAACGGCACGCCGCAAGACGATGCGCTCGGAGAGCTGTGCGAGACGGTCATGACAATCGTGGAAAGCGGCTACCGGCCGGGCAACAAGGAGCAGGGATACGTCTTGCGAAAACTGCTCCGTCGCATCCACAAGATGGGCGGCACGCTCGATCATCCCTTCTTCACAGAAGAGGTCGAGCGCCAGAAGCGGCTGCGCGCCAAATATCTGCGTCTGCGTGACCGGCATCCAGAGATGAGTCCCGACTGGTGGTTCGACACTCACGGCATCGATCTCTCCGACATCCGGGAGACCGCGGACGAGTAGCAAGGCGCAAGGCCTCCCGCAGAGAACAGCGGGAGGCCTTGCCATATCCTGGAAAGCGTCAGCGTTTCGGCCGCCTCCAGTTTGCCCAGGCGGCGTTCGTTCGCGCCGAGGTTTCAGCCTTGCCCCTGATGCAGCCGACGGAAAATCCGCTCGATCTGGGCAACAGCGGCATAAAAGACGATGCCGGAGAAAGAGGCGAGCACGACGGCGGCAAAAAGCCTTTCCGCCTGATAGTTGAATGTCGACTGGATGATGACGGCACCCAGCCCCTGGTTCGAACCGATCCACTCCCCGACAATCGCGCCGATCACACAGGTGGTCGCCGAAATGCGCAGCGACGCAAAGAGTAAGGGGGCAGACCGTGGGGCGCGCAAGCGCCAGAAGGTCTCCCACCCGTTCGCCGAAAGCACGTGCATCAGGTCAAGCTCGCTCGCAGTCGCCAGATTGAGGCCCCGGGCGGTATTCACCAGGGTTGGGAAGAAGCAGATGAGAGCGGCGATGATGACCTTTGGCAGCATGCCGAGGCCGAAGATCAGGATGATGATCGGTGCGAGCGCCAGCACCGGGATGGTGTTGAAGAGCAGGACAACGGGAAAATAGGCGGCCTGGAACCGCGGATTATAGACAAAGGCAACCGCCAGGATCACGGCGAGACTATTGCCCAGGAGGAAGCCGAGGCCCGCCTCGCCCCATGTCGGGATCGCATTCGACAAAAGGAAGCGCCATTCGATGCCAAGCGTGCGCAGGATCGCCAGCGGCGTTGGAACGATATAACCGGGAATACCGAGCGCCGGCACCAGCCATTGCCAGGCAAGGAGCAGCGAAAGGGCGCCGATAACAGGAAGGCCGATCGCCTCGGTGAGTGACAACGGACGGTGCCTCATGCAGCCGAACTCCCCTGCTGCAGCAATTGGCGCAGATGGGCCGCGGTCTCCTGGACGTCGAGGCTCTCGCGCCGACAGAGGCCGCGCTCGTCTTTCAGCGGCGTAAGATCGATCAGCGCCTGGACGCGGCCGGGATTGGCCGCCAGGACCAGCACGCGTCCGCCGAGATAGATCGCCTCGATGACGCTGTGGGTCACGAACAGGATGGTCGTGCCGGTCCGGCGCCAGACGTCCAGAAGCTCGTCGTTCAGTCGTTCGCGGGTGATCTCGTCGAGCGCACCGAAAGGCTCATCCATGAGCAGGATATCCGGCTCGCATTGAAGCGCGCGCGCTATGGCGACGCGCTGGCGCTGGCCCCCGGACAGTTGATGCGGATAGCGGTCGGCCAGATGCGACAGGCCGACCAGCTCGATCCAATGGTCGGGTCGCGGGTCGACCGATCGCGAGACGCTCTTCTTCCCCACCTGCAGCGGCAGCGCGACATTCTCCCTCACGGTCCGCCAGGGCAACAGCGTTGCATCCTGAAAGACGAAGGCGACCTCGCGTCGCCGGCGCGCCTCCGACGCTGTCCTGCCGAGCACCGACAGCCGCCCGTCAAGCGGCGGAAGAAGATCCGCCACCGCACGCAGCAAGGTCGACTTGCCGCAGCCGGAAGGACCGAGAATGGTCAGAAACTCACCCCTGCCGACGCTGAGGTCGACGCCGGACAGAATGCGGGTCGTCTCGACAGCGCCGGCATAACCGACAGCCAAATCCCTGGTTTCGATGGCCGCTGCTTCAGGCAAATCCGCTCTCACGCAATCTTCGGACGGTCGCCCGCCGTCATGTCGAGTATCGCAGTCGTATAGCAATCCTCCAGCTTCGGCGCGCCGCTCTTGAATTGGCCGATCTTGTCGTAGACGGAAATCTGCTCGGCAAGAGCGGCCGGATCGAAGCTGCCCCAGCCATCCTTGCCTGTTGTCGCATCGAAGCTCAGCGACAATATACGCGGCACCGTCTGCAGCTCCACGGCAAGATCGAGTTGCGGATAGGCCTCCACCGTCAATTTGACTGCCTCTTCAGGATGTTCATGCGTCCAGGCCCAGCCCTTGGCGACGGCACGCAGCACCTTTGCCAGTGTCTCGGCATGGCCGGTTACGGCATCGTCGGTGGCGAAATAGACGTTGGCGTAGGACGGCAGGCCCGTGTCCTTCATCATCAGATCGATGCGGTCGGGGCCGATGATGGAAAGGGCCTGCGTGTTGGTGATCCATCCGGTCACGGCATCGACCTGGCCGGTCATCAGCGGCGTCATGTCGAAGCCGATATTGGTGATGGTCAGGCTCGAGGGATCGATATCGTTCTTCAGCAGAATGGCATCAAGGACATAACGGGCCGTCGGCTGGATGCCGATGCGCTTGCCGACCATATCCTTGACGGTGCGGATCGGCGCCTTCGGCAGCGAATAGAAGGCGAAAGGCGCCATGCGGAAACCGCAGGCGAAGATCTTGATCGGCACGCCGGATGATCTGGCAAGAAGAAGCTGGGCCGAATCCGAGAATTGACCGAGCTGCGCATCACCCGTGATCACAGGCGGCACCGTTGCCGAATTGGGACCACCAGGGGAAAACTCGACGTCGAGACCCTCGGCCTCGAACAGCCCTTGCTTGACTGCGACGATATCGCCGATCTGCCCATTGCTCATCAGCCAGTCATATTTGATGACGACCTTGGATGCGGCGGCATTCGATTGACGCGGCACGAACACGCTAATCCCTGCCGTCGCTGCAGCAAGGGCATAGGCTCCGCCCTTCAGGACGGTACGCCTGCCGACCGCGATTTGTCTGTCATCCCCGTTCATTTTCCTTGCCTTCCCCTTGTTGGATTGTTGGACGACCGGCCGATTGCGCTTGCTATTGCGGGTCGATGTCACCGATCGGGCCGCCTGCGGACCACGCATAAATTTCCCAGAGATTGTCGTCAGGATCGGCGAAATAGACGCATCGCGCGTTCCAGACATAGTCCTGCGGCGGTGCGTGGAAGAGCACGCCCGCCGCTTTCAGCTCCGTATAGGCGGCATCGACCTGCTCTGGCGAGGCGAGCTCAATGGCCGCGCAGGCCTTGTGCGCACCTGGAGGGGCGCGGCGGCTTGAGACGCCGGTATTCTCGGCGATATGCTCGATCTCCCACAGCGCCAGCGTCACGCCCGCTCCTTTGAAATCGGCAAAGCCCGGAGCCCGGCGGCGCGGTTTGAAGCCAAGCCGCTCGACATAGAAGGCCGATGCTTTGTCGATATCCTCGACCAAAAAGCAGATGTCGGTAATCGGATTGGTTTGCGCAAAAGCGGTCATATGGGGCCTCCTGATCGGAAAAGCCTCGCAGACCGCAGCCTCAAGAGATTTCAAATTCGTGCGGTTATCTTTCGCAAAATTGCTGATTTGCCATCGGCGGGTGCTAGCTCAAAGACGGACCGAACGCTGGTATTCCTTCGGTGTCGCCCCCATCAGCCGGCGGAAAACGCTGGAGAAATGCGCCTGGCTGGAAAAGCCTGTGGCATAAGCGATGTTTGCAAGCGTCTCCTTGCCGTCGGCGAGGTAAAGTCGCGCCCGCTCGATCCTGCGTTCGAGAACGAAGCGATGCGGTGCCATCCCGGCCGCCCGTTTGAATTCCCTGCTGAAGTGAAAGGGGCTCATATGGGCCACCCCGGCCAGCTCCTCCACACTCAGATCGGATTTGCCCAGCAGGTTCTCGATGTAATCGATCACACGCCGGAGATTGTCCGATGTCAGCGGACGATCGCCGACTTCGGGTTTGGCGCCCAGCAGCTTTACAACGCAGCAGGCGAGCGCCATCCCCAGATGCTGCATCAAAAGCGGGTCGTCGCGCCCGGTCTTCTCGGCGGCAAACGCAAGGGAGAGCGCGACCTGCAGCGTTGTCGGATCAGTCGTCGCGCTCAGCGCATCACTATCCCAATGCTCGGGATCGAAGCGAGAGCCGCCGATGCTGCTGTAGAGCGCAGGTGACTGGAAGATCGAGATATAGTCCGCCGCATCGCCATCGACTTCAAGGACGGTGGCGGCCGGTTGAAATCCCAGGGTGAACGGCGGCCTCTCAACTTTGCGGAATGCCCCGCTTCCAAGCCGATAGGCATATTTGCCGTGCGCCGTGCGGTTGATCGAAATTCTATGAAGGGAGCCCCTCGAAATCATTTGCCCCGCGGCGCTGCGATAGGTCTCGACGATCATGTCGCGTTGAACGAAGGCCTTGTAGCCTCCGAGGGATGGCCGGCTTATTGAGAAAATCTGCGGGTCGATGTCGGGCATTGTTTCATTCTCCCTAGCAGGGGAGAGGCAAGTTGCGCGCCAAGTGGAGCCAAGCTTCGCGCTGGATATCAACGTCGCAGCATAAAACCCGACGGTGCCCGTTAAATCCTGATTTTCCGCCTGCTGTCGCGCCACACGGCACCACGGCCTGGCAGGAGTTCACCCTCGGCAAATTTGGTCGCATGCGCAAGAATTATGCAGTGCATGTTTCTTCTTGATCGGCCCGCTCGCGGGAAACCGCGGCCGGAAATGAGCGTTCGCTCCGTCCACTCTTTTCATCGGAGCGCGTCATTTTGGAAATTCCTTTCTCCCTATTCTCATTAGTCTACTTAATTTATAGACATAACTGAATTGGAGAGAATGGTAATGAGCATCGAAAAGTCCGGAAGCGGTCTCGGAAGACGAGATCTGTTGAAACTGTCTGCCGCGGCCGGGGTTGCCGTCGCCGGTGCTTCGCTGGTCGGGCGGAAGCCGGTTCTTGCAGCCGAAGAGCAGTCGCTGAAAGGCAAACGCATCGCCATCAGCGCGACCGGCACCGATCACTTCTTCGACCTGCAAGCCTATAATGCCCAGATCGAAGAGGTAAAGCGCCTCGGTGGCGAGCCGATCGCCGTCGATGCCGGACGCAATGACGGCAAGCTGGTCTCGCAGCTGCAGACGCTGATTGCCCAGAAGCCGGATGCGATCGTTCAAATCCTCGGCACGCTCAGCGTCATCGATCCCTGGCTGAAGAAGGCACGTGATGCCGGGATCCCGGTTCTGACCGTCGACGTCGGTTCGACCAATTCGATCAACAACACCACCTCCGACAACTGGGGCATCGGCAAGGACCTGGCGCTGCAGCTCGTCTCCGATATCGGCGGCGAAGGCAACATCGTCGTCTTCAACGGCTTCTACGGCGTAACCCCCTGCGCGATCCGCTACGACCAGTTGGTCAATGTCGTCAAATATTTCCCGAAGGTGAAAATCCTTCAGCCGGAATTGCGCGACGTCATCCCGAACACCGTGCAGGACGCCTTCACGCAGATCACGGCAATCCTCAACAAATATCCGGAAAAGGGCTCGATCAAGGCGATCTGGTCAGCCTGGGACATTCCGCAGCTTGGCGCGACCCAGGCTTTGGCGGCTGCCGGGCGCACCGAGATCCGCACCTACGGCGTTGACGGCAGCCCGGAAGTGCTGCAACTCATCGCCGATCCGAATTCCCCGGCCGGCGCCGATGTCGCCCAGCAGCCGGCAGAAATCGGCCGCACCGCCATCCGCAACGTCGCCAAGCTGCTCGCCGGCCAGACGCTGCCGCGCGAGACCTATGTTCCAGCACTGCTCGCCAACAAGACCAATGTCGGCGAAGTCACCAAGAAGCTCGGCATCGGCTGACATTGAACCCGAGCGATCCGGTCGTCGCCGGATCGCTCGGAATCTGCCCGCCGGGAGAGATCGACATGACGGCCATTTCCTTGAAGCAGCCGGTGACGGCACGCGACGACATCATCCGCTTTGAAGGCATCGTCAAGCATTTTGGCGGCGCGCAGGCGCTTGCCGGTGCGTCGCTGATCGTCAGGCGCGGCACCATCCACGGTCTCGTCGGTCAGAACGGCGCCGGCAAGTCGACGCTGATCAAGCTGCTGGCCGGTCTCCATCAGCCCGATGGCGGCCGGATCGAGATCGAAGGGCAAACATTCGACAGGCTGACACCACATCTTGCCGAAGAGCGTGGCATCCACTTCATTCACCAGGATCGACTGCTGGTGCCGACCTTCACCGTCGGCGAAGCCCTGTTCCTCGGCCGGGAGCCGCGGATATCAGGCACGCCGTTCCTCGACCGCCGACTGATGCAGCGCCGCGCGTCTGATATTCTCAACGACTATTTCGGTATCCGCTTGCCGAACGCCGCCTTGATCAGCGAATTGTCGACTGCCGAAAAACAGATCGTGCAAATCACCCGCGCCCTCCTCAATCAGCCGAAAGTGCTCGTCTTCGATGAGCCGACGGCCGCCTTGGTGCGCCGCGAGGCCGATATCCTCTTCCGGTTGATCCGCCGTCTGCGCGACGAAGGCGTCACCATCATCTATATCTCGCATTACCTGAACGAAATCGAAGAGCTCTGCGACCACGTCACCGTGCTGCGCAATGGCCTCGACGTCGCCTCCCTGCCGATCGGCGACACTTCGGCCGGTGCAATTGCCCGGCTGATGGTCGAGCGCGACATCAAGGAGATGTTCCCGAAGCCGCAGGTGACGCCGGGCGAGGAAATCCTCAAGCTCGAGCAGCTGTCGGCGCCAGGGAAATATAGCGACGTGAGTTTCACGCTTCGCCGCGGCGAGGTGCTCGGCCTCACCGGCCTGCTCGGCTCCGGCGCAAAGGAATTGGTCCGCACTCTCTTCGGTCTGGAGACCCCGGCTTCCGGCCATATCGAGATCAGCGGCAAGACCACCCGTTTCACCAATCCCACCCAGGCAGCCGGTCGCGAGATCGCCCTGGTGCCGGAAGACCGGCGTCGCCACGGCGTCGCGCTCGACCTCAGCGTCGCGGAAAATATCAGCCTTTCGAGCCTTGGCCGCTTTACGCGTTTCGGCTTTCTCGATCGCAGACGCGAACAGAGAGAAGTGGACGCTCTGATTACGCGGCTGCAGGTGAAGACCAACGGGCGTGATGCCCTGCTGCGCACGCTTTCGGGCGGCAACCAGCAGAAGATCGCCATCGCCAAGTGGCTGAGCCGCCGTTCCGAGGTCTATCTCCTCGATGAGCCGACAGTTGGCGTCGATATCGGCTCCAAGGTCGAGATCTATACGCTGATCGGCGAACTCGCGTCGCGCGGCGCCGGCGTCATCGTGCTGTCTTCGGATCTGCCCGAACTCATCGGCATCACCGATCGCATCCTGGTGCTCTTCCGCGGCCGCGTGGTGCGGGAATTCATATCGTCGGAGACCACGGCGGATGCGGTGCTGGCTCAATCGACCGGATCATCTGAGGGACATCGCCATGTCGGCTGAAGTGGAATTCGCGCCTTCCGGTTTTTCCGCTGCTGAACCGCCTCCCCGCCCGGCCGGCAATATTGCGGCTGCGGCATTGCGCTTCGGATCGCTGATCGCTTTCGCCGCCATCCTGATCATCTTCTCGCTGACTGCACCCTATTTCCTCGGCATCGGCAATATCGGCAATGTGCTTGGTCAATCGGCCATCTCTGGTGTGCTTGCCATTGGATTGACGATCGTGCTGATCGCCGGCGGCTCCAATGTCGTCACCGGTGGCATCGACCTGTCGCTCGCTGCCAATATGGGTCTCAGCGCCGCCGTCTATGCGAGCCTGACGCAACTCGGCTACGGCGATGCGACGGCGATTGCCGCGACAATCTTGACCGGCGCCCTGATCGGCACGGTCAATGCCATTGCCGTCGTCTATGCCGGCATCGTGCCGCTGCTGGCCACGCTTGCCGTCATGAACGTCGTCGCCGGTCTGGAGTTGGTACTGACCGGCAATACCGTCCTGCCGGCCTCGACACCTTTCCTATCGGCGCTTTCCGCCTCGGATCCTTTCGGCATCCCGGTTCTTGCCTATGTGCTTCTCGGCTTCACGGCCGTCACCACGGCGATCGTGCAATATACCCCGCTCGGCCTGCGTCTCTACGCCGTCGGTGAGTTCCCGGATGCGGCGCGTGCCGCCGGTCTGCCGCTTCGCCGGCTGCTGGCTGGCGCCTTCGTCGCCAGCGGCGTCTCCGGCGGCATCGCTGGTATCCTGTCGGTTTCCTATCTGAGCGGCAGCACGACCGGTGCCGGTGAGATGCTGTTGCCCGTCGTCGTGACAGCCCTGCTCGGCTCGGTCTTTTCGCGCCGGCTGGTTCCAACGGTCACCGGAACGCTGCTTTCGGCCCTTTTGGTCGGCTTCCTGGTCAATGGTTTCCAGCTGCTGAACATTTCGAGCACGCTGGTCAGCGGCGTCCAGGGCGTCCTCATTCTCATCGTCGTTTCCGCGACCACGCTGCTGCGCCGACAGGAGGCTTGACCATGTCGCTCCAGACCCCTCCCCTCGCCGCCATCGGCTTGCCGCGTCTTATCGTCGGCGGCTTGGTGCGCTATGGCTTGATCCTCGCCCTGGTTGCGGTGTTTGCCGCCTTTTCCGTGGCAACGCCGACATTCCTGACGCCTGCGAACCTGCAGAGCATCCTCGTCAACAATTTCACGCTGCTTGCCATCGTCTCCATCGCCATGACCTTCGCCGTCGCGTCGGGCGGCATCGATCTTTCGGTGGGAACGGCGATGGATTTCGCCAGTTTCGCCTTCGTTTCGCTCGTTCTCGCCGGACAGCCGGTGGCAGTCGCCGCACTCGCGGGACTGGCCGCCGGCGCGTTCGTCGGTGCGTTCAACGCGCTGCTGATTTCCGGGATCGGCGTGTCGCCGTTCCTCGCCACGCTCGGCACGCTGTTCATCGGCCGCAGCGTTCAGCAGCTGCTGACCAATGGCGGCAATCCGGTCTATCTGCCGCCGAACGGCGTGCCGGAAGCCTTCCGTTTCCTCGGCCACGGCACGGTCGCCGGCTTCCCGCTGCCGCTTGCGGTTGCCATTGCCGTGATCGCGGCCGCTGCGGTCGTTTTTGCCCGCACGCGGTTCGGCCGCGTCATCCTGTCGATCGGCATCCAGCCGGGCGTCGTGCGCTATTCCGGCATCGCCGCGCCGGCCCATGTCGCGGTCACGTTCATCCTGGTCGGGTTGATCGCGGCAATCGCCGGCCTGATCCTGACCGCAACCGTCACCACCTACATCCCCTCCTCGGGCAATGCCTTCTTGCTGAATGCCATCGGCGCGACCTTCATCGGCACGACGCTCAGCCCACTCGGACGGCCGAATGTCGGCGGGACCGTACTCGGCGCCCTGCTGCTCAGCATCGTCGCCAATGGCCTGCTGCTGACCGATCTGAACTTCTATTGGCAGCAGGTTGGTACGGGCACGCTGATCTTCGCCGTGCTCGCCCTGAGCTTTATCAACAGAAAGGCTGCCGGCGCCGTGTGAACGTAACCGCCATTGCGGTCATATTCGGGGAACTGTTCTACCCCGCTGAAGCGTCGGAAATCATCCTGGATACGGCAGTCTTCCAGCCGATGATCTTGGTCTGCCGCTCGGTCTCATCCATCGAAGGGCTGAAGCGGCGGTCGCAGGCCCAGGCCTGCGCAAAATCCCGCATGCCTGGCCAGATGCCGGCTTTCGAGCCGGCAAGCCAGGCTGCGCCCAGCGCCGTCGTCTCGCGGATCGCCGAGCGGTCGACGGGGTTTCCGGTCATGTCGGCCAGGCACTGCATCGTCCAATCCGAAGCCGCCATGCCGCCATCGACGCGCAGCACCGTTTCCAGCTGGTTGACGCCCCAGTCCTTCTTCATCGCCACCAGCAGGTCGAGCGTCTGGTAGGCGACGGATTCAAGCACGGCGCGGGCGAATTCTGCCGGCCCACTGTTTCGCGTCAGACCGAAGATGGCGCCGCGCGCAGCCGGATCCCAATAGGGCGCGCCGAGGCCGGTGAAGGCTGGGACGATATAGACCTGCTGTCCGGGATCGGCCTTGGCCGCAAGCACCCCTGCCTCGGATGCCTGACCGATGACGCCGAGGCCGTCGCGCAGCCATTGCACGGCGGCACCGGCGATGAAAATCGAGCCTTCGAGCGCATAGGTCGTTTCGCCGTCAAGCCGATAGGCGATCGTCGTCAGCATCCGGTTGGAGGAGGAAACACGATCCCTGCCGGTGTTCAACAGGGCAAAGCAGCCGGTGCCATAGGTGGATTTCATCATGCCTGGCTCGAAGCAGGCATTGCCCATCGCCGCCGCCTGCTGGTCGCCGGCGACCCCGAGAATGGGAAGCTCCACACCGAACAGCGTCTTGTCGACGCGGCCGAAATCATCGGCACATTCCCTGACTTCAGGAAGCATGGCGGCCGGAATGCGGAGAATGCCGAGAAGCTCCTCGTCCCAGGCACCGTCGTCGATATTATAGAGCAGCGTCCTCGATGCATTTGTCGCCTCGGTGGCATGCACGCGGCCACCCGTCAGATTGTAGATTAGCCAGCTGTCGATCGTGCCGAAGCAGACGTCGCCCGCCTCCGCCTTCTCACGCAGGCCGTCGACATTGTCGAGCAGCCAGCGCAGCTTCGTTCCGGAGAAATAGGGGTCGAGCAGCAGGCCGGTCTTGGCGCTGAACAGCTTCTCATATCCATCGGCCTTCAGGCTCTCGCACATTTCGGCCGTGCGCCTGTCCTGCCAGACGATCGCCCGGTGAAGCGGTGTCCCGGACCTGCGATCCCAGACGACCGCGGTCTCTCGCTGATTAGTAATGCCGATCGCGGCAATGTCGGCGGCATCAATACCGGCATCGACGATCGCCTTGCGCACAGTATCGACGACCGATCGCCAGATTTCGGCGGCGTCGTGCTCCACCCATCCAGGCTGCGGATAATATTGGGTGATCTCCGCCTGCGCCGAGCCGGCCATTTTCATGTCGCCATCGAAGATGATCGCGCGCGACGACGTCGTGCCCTGGTCGATTGAAAGAATATAGCCGCTCATATCCGTCTCCGGCTCGCACGAAACCGCTCCTGCCGAGGACAGCAGGACGCGGAGGTTTCATGAGAGAAAGATTGTGGGTGCCACCGGCTTGTTGCCGGTGGCGGGAAGTGATGGCCGGAAGCCCCGTCGCTTCCGGCCGGGTCCGCCTTACTTCGACTGCCAGCTCTTGACGAGTTCGTCGTAGTTGACCGTGACCGGCTTTTCCTTCTCGTTCTCGATCTTCAGCTGCGGTGCAAGGTTGCCCTTCTTCACCGCATCCGCGTTCCAGTAAGCGAGATCATGCTCTTCGGCCAGTTTCGGGCCGATATCGCCCTGGACGCCCGATTTCTCGATACGGCCCATGACCTTCTCCTGCTCGCCGCAAAGAGAATCCATGGCTTCCTGCGGTGTCTTGGCGCCGGCAGCGGCGTCACCGATAGCCTGCCACCAAAGCTGAGCCAGCTTCGGATAGTCGGGAACGTTGGTGCCGGTTGGCGACCACTGAACGCGGGCCGGCGAACGATAGAACTCGATCAGACCGCCGAGCTTCGGAGCACGCTCCGTAAAGCTCTTGTCGCGAATGGTGGATTCGCGGATGAAGGTGAGACCGAGCTGGCTCTTCTTCACGTCGATCGTCTTGGAGGTCACGAACTGTGCATAGAGCCAGGCAGCTTTCGCGCGGTCCGTCGGGGTCGATTTCATCAGCGTCCACGAGCCGACGTCCTGATAACCAAGCTTCATGCCGTCTTTCCAGTAAACGCCATGTGGGCTCGGTGCCATGCGCCATCTCGGCGTGCCGTCCTCATTCATAACAGGCAGGCCAGGCTTGACCATGTCTGCGGTAAACGCCGTGTACCAGAAGATCTGCTGCGCGACGTTACCCTGTGCCGGCACCGGACCGGATTCCGAGAAGGTCATGCCCTGAGCTTCCGGCGGTGCGTACGCCTTCAACCAATCGAGATACTTCTGGATCGAATAGACCGATGCCGGGCCGTTGGTATCGCCGCCACGCGCGACGCACGAACCGACCGGACGCGAGTTCTCGTCGACCTTGATACCCCATTCGTCGACCGGAAGACCGTTCGGCAGGCCCTTGTCGCCGTTGCCAGCCATCGACAGCCAGGCATCGGTGAAGCGCCAACCGAGCGACGGGTCCTTCTTGCCGTAATCCATATGGCCGAAGACCTTCTTGCCGTTGACGTCACGGCCGGTAAAGAATTCGGCAATGTCCTCATAGGCCGACCAGTTGACCGGAACGCCCAGATCGTAGCCGTATTTCGCCTTGAAATCGGCCTTGTTCTTCTCGTCGTTGAACCAGTCGTAACGGAACCAGTAGAGGTTGGCGAACTGCTGGTCGGGAAGCTGGTAGAGCTTCTTGTCAGGCGCGGTCGTGAACTTGGTGCCGATGAAGTCGTCGATATCGAGGCCGGGGTTGGTAACGTCCTTGCCTTCGCCGGCCATCCAGTCGGTCAGGTTGCGCACCTGCTGATAACGCCAGTGGGTACCGATCAAGTCGGAGTCGTTGACCCAGCCGTCATACAGGTTCTGCCCGGTCTGCATCTGTGTCTGGATCTTCTCGACGACGTCACCCTCTTGAATGACGTCGTGCGTGACCTTTATCCCGGTAATCGCAGTAAAGGCCGGAGCCAGAACCTCGGACTCATACTTGTGGGTGGTCAAGGTTTCCGAAACAACCTTGATGTCCATCCCCTGGAAAGGCTTCGCAGCATCGATGAACCATTGCATTTCCTTTTCCTGGTCGGCGCGAGAGAGCGTCGACACGTCGCCGATCTCTTTGTCCAGAAAAGTCTTTGCCTCGTCCATGCCGGCATAGGCCGACCCGGTCATGGCCAGCAGCACGGCTGCTGTCGTCGTCAATAAATGCCTTCGCATGATATCCTCCCAGGGTTTTGCGATTGCAGTCTTCACGTCTCAGGCGGCCAGAAAAACCCCGGCCATCTGCATCAGTTTGCCTCACACGTAACGGAATACGCCGACGGCGTAGACAACGGAGAGAGCGAGAGCCCACCAGAGGCTTGATCCCGCGAGACCAAGCCAGGCAAGATGGATAAAGGCGCTGCCGAGCAGCGAAAGGAAAAGCCGATCACCGCGCGTCGTCTCGAAGCGCAGGATTCCGATCCGCGGGTTGCCGCCCGGCACGGCATACTCCCAGACCCCCATGCCGATCAGCAGCAATGCGATAACGATGAAGAACGCGGCCGTCGGCCAGGTCCATGCCATCCATGAAAAATCGGGAAGCGAAAAGCCCATCAAACCCTCCCCAGGGCAAAGCCCTTGGCGATGTAATTGCGCACAAACCAAATCACCAGCGCCCCTGGGATCAAGGTCAGAACACCCGCGGCGGCGAGCAAGCCCCAATCCATGCCGGATGCGGAGACGGTACGGGTCATGGTGGCAGCGATCGGCTTCGCGTCGGTCGTCGTCAGCGTTCGTGCGATCAGCAACTCGACCCAAGAGAACATGAAGCAGAAAAAGCAGGCGACACCTATGCCGCTCGCAATCAGCGGCGTGAAGATCTTCAGGAAAAACCGCGGGAACGAATAGCCATCGATATAGGCCGTTTCGTCGATTTCCTTCGGTACGCCGGACATGAAGCCTTCGAGGATCCAGACCGCAAGCGGCACGTTGAAGAGGCAATGCGCCAATGCCACGGCGATGTGCGTATCGATCAGTCCAAAGGCTGAGTAGAGCTGAAAGAACGGCAGGGCAAAGACCGCCGGCGGCGCCATCCGGTTCGTCAGCAACCAGAAGAAAAGATGCTTGTCACCAAGGAACCGATAACGGGAGAAGGCATAGGCCGCCGGCAGCGCGGCTGCCACCGAGATCACCATGTTGATCACGACATAGGTGATTGAATTGATGTAGCCGGAATACCACGCCTTCTCCGTGAAGATCGTCACGTAATTGGCGATCGTCGGGTTATGAGGATAAAGCGTCAGAGAATTCACGATTTCCGCGTTGGTCTTGAAGCTCATGTTGACGAGCCAATAGATCGGCAGCAGGAGCACGATGATATAGATCGTCGGAACCAGCCACCACCAGCGCGATTCCTCGCCGCGCCGGCGCATCAGATGGCTGACTTCATCGGAGGAGAGACCGCTTGCGACACTAGTAACGCCTGAGATTTTTCGGCTCGCTGTCGTTTCGTTGGAGGCGCTCATTTCAATTCTCCGCGTCGTGGCTTGTCATGACGGTGTAGAACACCCACGAAAGCAGCAGGATGATCAGGAAATAGATCAGCGACATGGCAGCGGCCGGACCGAGGTCAAACTGTCCGAGGGCGGTCTTGACCAGATCGATCGACAGGAAAGTGGTCGCGTTGCCGGGACCGCCGCCCGTGACGACAAAAGGCTCGGTGTAGATCATGAAACTATCCATGAAACGCAGCAGCACGGCGATCAGAAGAACGCGTTTCATCTTTGGCAGCTGGATATAGCGGAATACGGCCCAACGAGACGCACCGTCGATCTTGGCTGCCTGATAGAAAGCATCCGGAATGGAAACGAGGCCTGCATAGCAGAGCAAGACGACCAGGCTCGTCCAGTGCCAGACGTCCATGATGATGATCGTCACCCAGGCGTCGAGCGGATCCTGCACATAGTTGTAATCGATGCCGATGGCATTGAGGGAATAGCCGAACAAACCAATGTCGTTGCGGCCGAACACCTGCCAGATCGTGCCGACAACGTTCCACGGGATCAGCAGTGGTAGCGCCATCAGAACCAGGCACACCGGCACGCCGATGCCCGATTTCGGCATGTTGAGCGCAATGAAGATACCGAGCGGGATCTCAAGAGCGAGAATGATCAACGAGAAAATGAGATTTCGCTGCAGGGCGGCCCAGAAACGGTCGGAATGCAGGATTTCGGTAAACCAGTCCGTTCCGTTCCAGAAGAACTGGTTGTTTCCGAAAGTGTCCTGAACGGAATAGTTCACAACCGTCATCAAGGGAATGACGGCCGAGAATGCCACCAGCACGAGGACCGGCAGGACCAGAAACCACGCTTTGTTGTTCCAGGTTTTTTCCATGATCAAGCCTCCGGTCCAGCGCGCCAAGAGTCGGCATAGATACTGATACCCGACGGCTCGAAGGTTACCCGGGGATCAGCCGGAATGTCCCCGTCTTCAGGGACGACGATCGCGATCGGCTGGCCGGCAAACTGCGCGCGGACGATCTTCTGCCGGCCGATATCTTCCACCTTGCTCACGGTCACAGGCATGCCCTCGCGGCCGACCCGGATAAACTCGGGCCGGATTCCAAGCTCTACCTTGGCCGCTGCCGAAGTCTTTGGCGCATAGTCGAGCGTCAGAGCGTGCTCGCCGACCCGAACCGTGCGGCCTTCCACCTTAGCTGGCATGAAGTTCATGCCTGGAGAACCGATGAAGTAGCCGACGAAGGTATGGCTCGGACGCTCGAAGAGCTCGGCCGGCGTGCCGATCTGCACGATCTCGCCATCGTACATCACCACGACTTTGTCGGCGAAGGTCAGCGCCTCCGTCTGGTCATGCGTGACATAGACCATCGTAAAACCGAACTGCTTATGCAGCCGCTTCAGCTGCGACCGCAGCACCCATTTCATATGTGGATCGATAACAGTGAGCGGCTCGTCGAAGAGAATCGCGTTCACATCCGAGCGCACGAGGCCGCGGCCGAGCGAAATCTTCTGCTTTTGGTCCGCCGTCAAACCGCGCGCGCGACGCTTGGCCCAGTCTGCAAGATCAATCATCTCCAATATTTCGCGGACACGACGATCAACATCAGGCTCCGCGACTCCGCGGTTGCGCAAGGGGAAAGCCAGATTGTCATAGACGGTCATCGTGTCGTAGATCACCGGAAACTGGAATACCTGCGCAATATTTCGCTGCTGCGTCGGCAGGTTCGTAACATCCTGTCCGTCGAAGAGAATTCGCCCTTCAGACGGCTGAATAAGGCCGGAAATGATATTGAGCAGTGAGGTCTTTCCGCAGCCTGAAGGTCCGAGCAGCGCATAGGCGCCGCCATCGTTCCACTCGTGGTGCACTTCCTTGAGAGCGTAGTCCTTCTCGCTCTTCGGGTTCGGCCCATAGGCATGTCGAATATGATCGAGGGTGATACGTGCCATGATTTTCTCCTAGCCCCTCTGCCTGGCAGTGGTGATCGCCCGGCCGTCCGCGCCGAACGCCATCAGGTGGCGCGTATCGATGAATACGGAGAGATCCGTGTCCGGGTCGACATTGTGGATGCCGTGCGCAAGCATCACCCAGCGGGTGTCGGCAAATTGCAGATGCACGAAACTTTCCGACCCGGTGATCTCCGAAATCTGTGTCCGTGCTGTCAGCCGCGCCGAATCAGCCGTCTGGGCGGTTGGTGCAAGATGATGGGGGTGAAACGCTATGGTTGCCGGCCCGTTCGGCACATTCTGAAGATGCGGCGGCACAGCAAAAATCAGAATGCCATCGCGCAGGAAGTTGCCTTCCGATTTGACCAGATCGATAAAATTCAGCGGCGGATCGGCAAAGGTTTTCGCCGTCGTTAGATCGACCGGATGGCGATAGACCTCGACCGTCGGGCCGAACTGCGTGATCCGGCCCTCGCTGAGCGCTGCCGTATTGCCGCCCAGCAACAAGGCTTCGGAAGGTTCCGTCGTGGCATAGACGAAGATTGCGCCGGACTGCGCGAAGATCCGCGGCAATTCCTGCCGCAGTTCCTCACGCAGCTTGTAGTCGAGGTTGGCAAGCGGCTCGTCCATCAAAACTAGGCTCGCATTCTTCACGAGCGCACGGGCAAGCGCCGTGCGCTGCTGCTGGCCGCCCGAGAGGTTGAGCGGCGTGCGATCGAGATAAGGACCGAGTTTCAAAAGTTCGGCAGCCTTGCGCACCTCCAGATCGATGGTCTTGGCATCCTTGCCGGCAATCCGCAGCGGCGAGGCAATATTCTCGTAGACCGTCAATGCCGGATAATTGATGAATTGCTGGTAGACCATAGCGATGTTGCGCTTCTGGACAGGCATACCTGTCACGTCAGCGCCATCAAAATGGATCGTACCGGTTGTCGGCCGATCAAGGCCGGCCATCAGACGCATCAACGAGGTCTTGCCCGACAAGGTCGGCCCAAGCAGAACGTTCAGCGTTCCTCTTTCAAAAGCAAGATTGGTCGGGTGGATATGATAGTCTCCTCCCACCATCTTTGCGGCCTTCCGCAGTTCCAGCATTCCTGTTCCCGTGCCTCCACGCAGCGGGGACCACACGCCGCCTATCCGACCATCGCCGGTATGGCAGCCATGTACTCCTCCAGTGACTGGGCCTGCTCCTTCGAAAGGCGCAGACCATCCTTTGTTCTCCTCCACAGCACGTCTTCGGCGTGCCGGGCCCATTCATGTTCAACGAGATAGGTAACCTCGACCTCGTAGAGATCGCCGCCGAACAGCCGTCCGAGATCGTCGATGCCGCGGGCATCGCCGAGCAGCGCCTCGGCCCTGGTGCCATAGCGGCGCACCAGGCGGCGGGCATGCTGATCGGCGAGGAACTGATAACGCCGCTTCAGCTTGTCAACTTGTGCCTCATAGCCCCGAACCGGGAAGTCGCCGCCCGGCAGATGGCTTTTGCCCGTCCATGGGGCACCCTTGACGCCGATCGCAGCGCCGATCTTCTCCAGCGCGTGTTCGGAAAGCCGGCGATAAGTGGTGAGTTTACCGCCGAAGACGTTGAGTAGCGGCGCGGCGGCACCTTCGCCTTCCAGCTTCAGTACATAGTCGCGCGTCGCCTCCTGTGCCTTCGAGGCGCCGTCGTCATAAAGCGGCCTGACCGCTGAATAGGTCCAGACGATATCCTCCGGCCTGACGGGCTCCTTGAAATATTCCGACGCCGCATTGCAGAGGTAGACGGTCTCCTCCTCGGAGATCCGGACATCCCGCGGATCGGCGGTATAATCGCGATCCGTGGTGCCGATCAGCGTGAAGTCGCCCTCGTAGGGGATGGCGAAGATGATGCGGTTATCGGGGTTCTGGAAGAAATAGGCTCTCACATCGTCGAATTTCTTCTTCACGACGATATGGCTGCCCTGGACGAGGCGGACATGATGGGCTTCGTTCTGGCCGAAAGCGGAGCGAATGACATGGTCGACCCAGGGACCGGCGGCATTGACCAGCATGCGGGCCTGATGGCTGTCATTGCGGCCGCTCACCGTATCGGTGGTCTCGATCAACCACAGGCCATTCTCGCGCCTCGCCGACACCACTTTGGTGCGCGGCATGATGGTTGCCCCTTTGTCAGCGGCGTCGCGGGCGTTCAGTACCACCATGCGGGCATCGTCGACCCAGCCGTCGGAATATTCGAAGGCCTTGGCAAAAAGCGCTTTCAGCGGTTTGCCGGCCGGATCGCTGCGCATGTCGAGAACGGATGTCGGCGGTAGCAGCTTGCGGCCGCCGAGATGGTCGTAGAGGAAGAGGCCGAGCCGGATCAGCCAGGCCGGCCGGATCCCGCCCTTGTGGTAGGGCAACACGAAACGCAGCGGCCAGATGATGTGCGGCGCCATCGCCCAGAGGATCTCGCGCTCCATCAGCGATTCACGCACCAGACGAAACTCGTAATGCTCAAGGTAACGCAGGCCGCCATGGATCAGCTTGGTGGCGCCCGACGAGGTACCCGAGGCGAAATCGTTCATCTCCGCCAGCGCCACCGAATAGCCACGCCCAACAGCGTCGCGCGCGATGCCGCAGCCGTTGATGCCGCCCCCGATGACGAATATGTCGTGAATATTTCGGCCCAATTCCCCCTCCGAGCCCGCTGTCGATTTCGCATCGCACAAAATTTGCGCAATTGCGAAAGTAACACCAGTTAAAACGAAAGAGATCCGAATGTCAAACGAATGTTTCCGCAGATCTCCGTCTAACGGGATCGGCCATTCGTTTCGATCAGTTTCACATTGTTTTCCAGGCAGAGATTGCGGATCGACGGCACCGGACAGTGATCGGTGATGAAGGTATGAACCTGGGACAGCTGGCCGATCCTGACCGGGGCGGTACGTTCGAACTTCGTCGAATCGGCTACGAGAATGACATGTCGGGCATTGGCGATGATTGCTTGAGCGACCTTCACTTCGCGAAAATCATAATCGAGAAGCGCGCCGTCTATGTCGATTGCCGAAGCGCCGATCACAGCGTAATCGACCTTGAACTGGCGGATGAAATCGACGGCCGCCTCGCCGACGATCCCGCCGTCCGAACCGCGTACGACCCCGCCGGCAATGACGACCTCGATTGCGGGAAAAAGACGTAACCTATTGGCAACATTGATATTATTGGTGATAACCATCAGCTCGTGATGGTTGGCGAGCGCCTCGCCCACCGCCTCGGTCGTCGTTCCGATATTGATGAACAGCGAGGCACCGCTCGGGATGAGCTCGACCGCCGCAATGCCGATTGCCTGTTTCTCGGACGCGGCGATCTGCCGGCGCGCCTCGTATTTGACGTTCTCCGTCCCGCTCGGAAATGTTGCGCCGCCATGGATGCGTGTCAGTACCTGCGCATCACAGAGATCGTTCAGGTCCTTGCGGATTGTCTGCGGCGTCACCGAAAAGCGGGAGGCGAGCTCCTCGACCAGAACCCTGCCGCTCGATTTTGCAATCGCGACGATTTCAGTTTGTCGGTCGGTCAAGAACATGGGACGCCTTTCGATCTGCTTTCGTTTTAAAGAAAGCGAATGGCGGCGCAATGCCTAACTGTTGCCAGGCCGCCTTCGCGGCCCGAATTTGACGCTACCGCTTCCGCATCACGTTGACGACCAGCACGCCGAGAATTGCCATGATGCCACCGATTGCGCCGAGCGCGGTCGGAATTTCGCCCAGCCAGACAAAACCGATCAGCGTGGCGACCGGCGGAACGCCGTAAAGAAAATTCGAGGCGCGGGCGGCCGTCAGCCGCTTCAGCGCGATCGCCCAGGTGAGGTAGCCGATCGCTGTGGGGAAGATGACGAGATAGGCAACGCCCCAGTTCACCTCCGCCGGTGCGGCGGCAAGCGCCTGGATCGTCGCCGGAACGGCCGGAACCAGCGGCACGGAACCGATGAGCAGGATCCAGGCGGTGACGGCAAGCGCCGGCAGCCGTCCGAGCAGCGGCTTCTGCAGCACGCTGGCGATCGCCGAGCAAAGCGCTGCGCCCAGGATGAGGATGGCATTCGGATCGAGCTTGAAACCGTCATTGGAGGCGACCGCAATCAGCGCCACGCCCCCGAAGGAAACCGCGGTCCCCGCCCAGCCCCAGCGGCCGAAACGCTCGCCAAGCGCAAATGTGGCGATCAGGGCGGTGAAGACGGGCATGGTGTTGATGATGAAACTCGCCGGTCCTGCCGTAACGGTCTGCTCGCCAGTGTTCAGCAGCACCGCATAGGCGGCGATAAAAAGCACGGCGGCAACGGAGAGGCGGACGAAATCGCGTTTTTCCGGCATCGGCCGGTAGATGACGAGATAGACGAGAGCAATGACGCCGGCTGCCACATAACGCGCCGTCGCCAGTTCGATCGGCGTCAGCGGTCCGAGGCAGATGCGGATCACCACGAAAGAGGAAGCCCAGAAGAGGATGGTGACGAGGATCGCCGCAAAGGCCACCAGATCGAACCCGCCTTGCTGTTTCGTCGACATCGATGCGCTTGCCGCCATGCTCATTTTCGCCTCCATATGTTCCTGCGGACAATGGATTAGGCCTTCGATGCGTGCTTGAAAAGCATCGCAATCGATGATCAAATGTGCGTATGGTTCACAGCTCACCAGTGCTTCCGCCACTCGATACGCTCGAGACCTTTGCCCGTGCAGCCCGGCTCGGATCGTTTTCGGCCGCAGCCGAGGAAAGCGGCATCACCCATGGCGCGGTGTCGCGGCAGGTCTCGCGCCTGGAGCGCTGGATGGGCGTGCGCCTGTTTGCGCGCGAAGCCCGCGGCGTGCGCCTGACGCCGGAAGGTATGCGGTTTTTCGCGCGGGCGGAGGAAGCACTTGCGCTGCTCGGCAATAGCGGCGAACGCTGGCTGCCTCGCCGTAACAAGGCGGTAGTGCGCCTTTCGGTGACGCCCTCTGTCGCCTCCCTATGGCTGTTTCAACGCCTGCCGAAGCTCGAAGGAAACGAGCTGCATGTCGAGCTCACGCTCGAACACCGGCTGGCGGATTTCGGCGAAGGCACCGATCTGGCCATTCGCTGCGGCAAGGGGCCGTGGGCCGGCGTACGCGCCCTGCCGCTCTGGCAGGAGAAATCGTTCCCGATCGCCGCCCCGGCGCTGGCGGACCGGCTCGGGCAGCATTCCGATGCCCTTTCGCTGCTCGATCTGCCGATTCTGCATGATTCGAACATCGAAGGCTGGCGCCGCTGGCTCTCCCGCGAGGGTGTCGACTATATACCGCGCGGCCACGACCGGCGCTTCGAGGACTACAATCTGGTGATCGATGCCTGTGCGCAGGGGCTCGGGATCGCACTCGCGCGGCCGCCGCTATCGGATGCCGCGCTGGCGGCCGGACGCGTCGTCGCCTTGTCGGAGCGGACGCTCGATTATCATGTGGCCTTTCACCTGATCCGGCCGGACGATGCGCTTAGAAGCCCTGCCATCGAATTCGCCAGCCGCTTCCTGCGCGAGGCCGGCCACGACGAGGCGACGATTGCCACTTTTATCGCGCCCGGCCGAGCGAAAACGTAAGTGGAAGAAGCGACACCGGCGGCCTTCAAGCGGCCGGGCATGAGGTCTTTACCCTCGGTTTCGATGCGGGAGAGGTCGCGCGCTTCGATGAAGGCTTCGCCCGGGCCGTTACTCTGCCAGAAGCTTCAGGCGCATTTCCTTCGCCAGCTCGAAACCAGCGGCTCGATAGACGGGCTCGCCGGCATCTGAAGCATGGATGACGGCCGTCGTGCAGCCGATCGATTTCAGATAGTCGACAGCCTTGTCGGTCAGCGCCGATGCGATGCCGCGCCGGCGGAAGGCGTCGGCGACATAGACGGACCAGATGTAACCGTGCAGCCGCTGTTCCGGCCGGATGACCTCCGGAAACGGCGATTGGTGCAGCTGGCAGGATGCAGAACCGGCGATGTCACCGTCGACGACCGCAAGGAACGAGGTCAGGCGGCGCTCTTCGCGACCGCTTCTGATAAAGGACAAAATCCGCGCCGCCGCATCAGACCTGTAGTGTTCCGGTGGTGTGCCGTAGCTGTCCCAGATCTTCAGATAGTGCCCAACCAGGATCTCGTCCTCGCTGGGCTTTGCCATTCGAATATCCATCGTGTCGTGATCCGGCTTGGGCATATGAGGGCGCGAAATCGCTCCTCAGACGAGGTGGCGTCCCCTGCCGCGATGCGGCAGGGGACGCCAAAAGGCTACATCAATTCGCTGCCGTGAGCGTCATCGAGGCGCTGCCGGCCGCAACGTTGAGGCCGAGCTGACCGGTCAGGCTGACCGTCTGCAGATGGATCGAGCCGGACGTGCCGCCAACCAGGAGATTGGCGCCGACACCGGCACCGAGCGTCGCTTCAGCGCTAGCGCCGACATAGAGGCCGGCGAGCGAACCGCGGTGATAGCCGGCCGTCGGCGCGAACACGGCCCAGATCAGGCGGCTGCGCGTGGTGAAGCCAAGGTCGATGCCGAGCTTTCTCACTTCGCCCGTATAACGATCCGAAAGTTCGTTGCCGACGGTCGACTGGAAGATGCAGTCGGCCTCTTTGGAGGAGCCGAGCACGTAACCCGTGCCGCCGCCGATATCGCAGGTGAGGTAGCCGATCTTCACGCCATTGCGCAGGTCCGGCTCTTCATACGTCCTGGTGACGAGGTCGGCGGCATTAACCGCCCCAGCGCCGACCAGCGTCAACGATACCGCGGCAAACGCCGTCGCAAAAGTTTTATTCATAAGTCTCTCCTTCTCAAATCGTGACGGGAGCATACCCGGCTACTCGCCACCAGATTCGGCAACAGATAACGGACGGAACCGCAAAACGATCCCGACCCGGCATCATTTACGCATCGCATGTCAAAGCGCATGGGAGGGCGCAACCGACAAACACGGCTACGGTTCAGCCCCCATTGGGACATTTCGAAGGCATCATTTCGCGTCATCCGGTTATTTTACGATGTTGTCAGCGATGGTTGCCGGAAAGGCACGATCCTGATCGCCGTCAACTCTTAACGAGCGGTATCATGCAAATTGCAGGCGCCCCATTTGGATAGGCGATCGATGATCGCGCAGGTTGCCATGCCGTATAGATAGCTGTACTATTTGAAAATACTCTCCATGCAGCGCTGTAACTGGAGAGGAATCGGCATGATTGCTTGGCATTGCCGCAGAATTTCCGCTTGTTTTCCGGAATTATGCTTCCGTTCGAACGGAAACTAAGTCTGAATTTGAGAGATATAATCAGGCGATATTTTCGCGGGGGCCGGACAATCGTACGCCCGCTCATCTCTATTGGAGATAGCGGGTAATTTATCGGGAGGGAAAGATGCGCATACGCAGGACAAACATCATACTGGCGGGATGCCTTGCCGTCTCCGCCTGCCAGTCCGGGCCGACGTCACAGGCCGTCTCGGATCGTAATTCCGAATTCGGCTGCATCGCGGGAACCGTCGGCGGCGCGATTGTCGGTGGCTTGATCGGCAGTACGATCGGCGCCGGAACCGGGCAGGTGCTTGCTGTCGGCGCCGGCATAGGCGGTGGCGGTTTCGTAGGCAACCGCCTGGCTTGCCGATAATTGGGGAGGGATATCAAGCGATGAAAACCTTGGCTTTCGCGACGACACTCATCCTGTGCCAATGTGTTGGGGCAGTGGCGCAACAGCAGCAACAGCCCGGATCGATGTATCAGGGCCAGATGGACCGGCTCGACGGCAATGCCAGCAAGGCCGTCGACCGTTCGGAATACGAGACCTTCATGGGCACGGCTTTCGGAAGTCTCGACAAGAACAAGGACGGCAGCCTGCAGTCCGACGAGACGGTGCAGATCCTGACGGTCGAGCAATTCACTTTGACCGACGCGAACCACAACGGCCGCATCAGCCGAAGCGAATTCATGCAGCGGGTGATGGCGGATTTCGCGACCGCCGACCACGACCGGGATGGAAACCTTCAGTGACGTAGAGGTCAAACCGAGTGTGGCAATAAAGAAAAACCCGGCGATGTGTTCGCCGGGTTTTTATACTCGATCTGTCCGCACTATACTTTTCGCATTAGTCTCATGACGAGCGACACGACGAACAGAACCAGGAAAATGAAGAACAGAACCTGGGCAATGGAAGCTGAAGCACCTGCGATGCCGCCAAATCCGAGGACGCCGGCAATCAAGGCCACAACGAGAAACACCAGAGCGTAGTAAAGCATCGCAATCTCCTTTTACGTTGCTGCGGAGATAACGGAGGCCGCCCCATTTGGTTCCCGTCCGTGTCACGGTCGGCGCATCGGCTTGTTCAGCCGAAATGAAAAACGCCGCTGTACCTCCGGTCGCCTTCATTCGGCTCGGGAGGTTCGGCCGCATCGAGATAGGCCTTGAGCGGCCCGGTCAGCACGAACCAGATGCTGGCTCCGAGCATGAAACAGGCTCCCACCGGATCGTCGATGCGGGCGATGAACGGAAGGCAGGCGGATGCGAACAACACGATGATCCGCACCGACCACTCCGCCTCACGTTTGGCGATGGCCCGCGCTCTCAGCGATTTATATTCCCGAGCGCCGTAACCGCCTCCCCCTGCCTTCACAGCCGAAAGCAGTTTTCGCGCGGACGGCAGCGCCAGCATGATCAGCGCGGCAACGCTGAGCGTGAAAGTCTCGCCGGCCATGACCTGCCCGCTCGCGATCAGCAGAAAGGAGAGCACGACGAGATTCCATGTCGGCTCCAACAATTCCGGCGGTTGCCGCGTGCGGAGATGCCAACTCCGCAGCAAACCCGCCGCGCCGTGCAGTAGCGGCTGATCGATATAGCGATTGATCCAGTCCATGCCGTTGTGCCCGTCCCCGATTGCATGAAGAGGCCTTCGAACACCACGGAATTTGGTCATCATCGTGGCGATAGCCGTGGAATCCGCCCTTCGCGTGGACGAACTGGCATTACCGAGGCGCGTCACGGTCGCAAAATCTGAAGGCGACCTCAGAACTCGGCGACACCAATTTAGCGCAATTCCTGCGCAACCTCCCAGACATGGCCCGACGGATCCGCAAAGGCCGCGGTACGGCGGCCCCATGGACGATCGATCGGACCATTGAGCAGCGTGACCCCGAGCTTGCGCAGTTCCGCGCAAACCGCATCGACGGCATCGACCTTGATCGTCAGCAGGACGCGCGCGCCGGAACCCGGTGCTGCCACCGCCGACGGCTCGACCAGTTGAGGCGCTTCCGTCACTTTCAGCAGGTTGATCATCGTCCCAGAGAATTTCAGCACCGAGGATACTGCGTCCTCATAGACGATCTCGGGTGCAAAGACCTTCTGGTAGAACGCTTTGGCCTCGTCGATATCATCGACGAACAGGGTGACGACCTCGATCCTGTCTAACAGCATGGACATATCTTCCTCCGTTGCTTCGACCGCTCAGCCGATATCGCTGGCCGGCTGTCTGCTGGTCGCCTCGAGCCTGGCAATTTCGACATGCCCCGCGAAAAAATCCGTCAGCTTCGCAGGCCGGGCGCCTCCTGGCCGGTGCGCGCCACATATTCGGTGTAGCCGCCGCCATATTGGTGGACGCCCTCGGGCGTCAGTTCCAGCACCCGGTTGGAGAGTGCGGCGAGAAAATGCCGATCGTGCGAAACAAACAGCATGGTGCCCTCATATTGCGACAGTGCCTTGATCAGCATTTCCTTGGTGTCGAGGTCGAGATGGTTCGTCGGCTCGTCGAGCACGAGCAGGTTCGGCGGGTCGAACAGCATGATCGCCATGACCAACCGGGCCTTCTCGCCGCCTGATAGTACCCGGCACCGCTTCTCGACATCGTCGCCGGAGAAACCGAAGCAGCCGGCCAGCGCGCGCAACGGCCCCTGCCCTGCCTGCGGGAACTGGTCTTCCAGCATCTGGAAGACAGTGCGCTCGCCATCCAATATATCCATGGCGTGCTGGGCGAAATAGCCCATCTTGACGCTGGCGCCGAGGGCGACGCTGCCCTGATCAGGCGCGGTGGAGCCGGTCACCAGCTTCAGCAGCGTCGACTTGCCGGCACCGTTGATGCCCATGATGCACCAGCGCTCCCGGCGGCGCACGACGAAGTCGAGTCCCTCGTAGATGCTGCGGCTGCCGTATTTCTTATGAACGTTCTTCAGGTTGACCACGTCCTCGCCGGAGCGCGGCGCCGGCTGGAACTCGAAGGAAACGATCTGGCGGCGCTTGGGCGGTTCCACCCGGTCGATCTTCTCCAGCTTCTTCACCCGGCTCTGCACCTGCGAGGCATGCGAGGCGCGCGCCTTGAACCGCTCGATGAACTTGATTTCCTTGGCAAGCATGGCCTGCTGGCGCTCGAACTGGGCCTGTTGCTGCTTCTCGTTCTGCGCCCGCTGCTGCTCGTAGAATTCGTAGTCGCCGGAATAGGCCGTCAGCGTGCCCGCATCGATCTCGATGATCTTGGTGACGATGCGGTTCATGAACTCGCGATCATGCGAGGTCATCAGCAGCGCGCCCTCGTAACCTTTCAGGAATTCCTCTAGCCAGATCAAGCTTTCGAGATCCAGATGGTTGCTCGGCTCGTCGAGCAGCATGACATCGGGGCGCATGAGGAGAATGCGAGCAAGCGCTACGCGCATCTTCCAACCGCCCGACAACGCGCCAACATCGCCGTCCATCATCTCCTGGCTGAAGCTGAGCCCCGCGAGCACTTCGCGTGCGCGGCCCTCGAGCGCGTAACCGTCCAACTCCTCGTAGCGCGCCTGCACCTCTCCGTAACGCTCGATGATCTCTTCCATGCTATCGGCTTGCTCGGGATCGGCCATGGCGGCCTCGAGATCGCGCAATTCGCCGGCAACGATGCTGACCGGGCCGGCACCGTTCATCACCTCGGCGACGGCGCTGTGGCCCGCCATCTCGCCGACATCCTGATTGAAATAGCCGATGGTGACGCCCCTTTCGACGGAGACCTGCCCCTCGTCGGGCTGCTCCTCGCCGTTGATCATCCGGAAGACGGTCGTCTTACCGGCGCCGTTCGGGCCGACGAGGCCGATCTTCTCGCCTCTGTTAAGAGCCGCGGACGCCTCGATGAAGAGGATGCGGTGACTGAGCTGCTTGCTGATATTTTCAATACGGATCATGATTTGCGCGGGAGCCTGGAGAAGGAGATTTTGGCGCGCTTATGCCATGCGGGGAAATCGCAGGATAGCCCTGTTTCCGACCGTCTTGATCTCAAGAGTATGATGCCGAAAGGTGTGAGCGGTTTTCGGGCGAACATGCTCGCCTTCTTTAATTTGGAACCGGATTGGATATTATCGCGGCTCACGCCAACGGAGACCTGTGCCAATGAGCGTTCGTCCGCCGCAGTCCTTCAGACCATCCGAGCAGAATAAAAACGGCTTCAACGTCCTCGAATACGAGCTGATGTCGGAACGCGCGGATTCGCTTGGACGTCACGGACTGAAAGCGGAGGCGGCACTTGCCGCCCTGAAGGCCTGGGCTCCCGACGGCCAGAGCACTGAGGAACGCGAGAGGCTTCTCAATGAAGCCTCCGACGCCGTCTGGGCGTTCTTCATCCAGCGTGAGATCTGCGGGTTGCGGAACAACCGCGACGCCGTCCAGCGCTACGGCATTCCGAACGAAGTGATCGCCAGATTGGGCGCGGTGCGGAAGTAGCGCACTGCGACGGCTCTGCTATTGTCACCGTGGCTGCCGTCCTGCCTCTCTCTATTGGGTGGAAATCCCCGGTGCGGAAAGGTATGGCTTGGTGCCCAACCAATGCGAAAGGGAAACGCGATGCCAACCTCCATCCGGATCGGCAATCAGGATCTCACCGTCGATGTCTCCACCCTCGGCGCCGAGATGCAGGCGCTCACGTCAAGCGATGGGCGTTCATGGTTGTGGACGGGCGACGCGGCCTTCTGGACCGGGCGTTCGCCGATCCTGTTTCCGATCGTCGGCAAGACACCTGACGACAAGATCACGATCGACGGCACGGTCTATCCGATGGCCCAGCATGGTTTTGCCCGCCGCAGCGAATTCGCGCTTGCGGCATCCACCGAGACGATGTGCCGGTTCGAACTGACCGCCTCGGAGGCGACGCGGGCGGTCTATCCCTTCGAGTTTCAGCTGGCCGTGGTGCATGCGGTCGAGGGCCGGGCGTTGACTGTCACGGCGGAGGTCAGCAATCGCGACCAGAAGCCGATGCCCTTCGGTCTCGGCTTCCATTCGGCCTTCGCCTGGCCATTACCCGGTGCTTCCGGGCGCGACCATATCGTCACCCTAGACAATGAAGGCGAGCCGGCGCTCGTGCGGCTGGAAGGCGGCCTCATCAACCCTGCGGCCTTGCCCTCGCCGTTCGATGCCGGCCGGCTGGTGCTCGATCATGCCATGTTCGAGCAGGATGCGATGATTTTCCCGAGCGGTGCGGGCGAAGGGCTGCGCTATGGCGCAGAAGGCGGGCCGGCCATGCATTTCCATTTCGAAAACCTGCCCAATCTTGCGCTGTGGACCAAGCCGGGGGCGCCCTTCCTCTGTGTCGAGCCCTGGCATGGAACGGCCGCGGAAGCGGGAGGTTCGAGCGAGCTATCGAAGAGGCCTTCGACCACGATCCTGGAACCGGGTGCTGTCGCCCGCTTCGCCTTTACGGTCGAAATCCCGCAATAGAAAGCGCTCGCCAGGAAGCCCGGCGAGCGCCGGTATTTCGTTCAGTGAGCGCCGGCGCCACCGCCGGCCCGCGGTTTCTGGGTGAGCAGCAGGGCAACGGCTGCAATGGCAAGAACAACGCCGATGACGGCGAAGGTATCGGCAAAACCCAGGATGAGGGCCTGGCGCCTGACAATCTGGCCAAGCGCCACGATGGCTTTCTGGGCTGCGACGGCATGATCGGAAACACCATGCTGCAGGAAGTAGCCAGTCATCTGGTCGAGACGGTTGCGGACTTCGTCGCGGCCGAGCGTCACCGACTGGCCGATGATATTAGAGTGGAACTGCTCGCGTTTGGTCAGCACCGTGCCGAGTGTCGCCGTGCCGACGGCGCCGCCGAGATTGCGCAGCATGTTGGTCAGGCCCGAGGCGGCGGCCGCATCTGATGGAGCGATGCCGGCAGTGGTGATGGCGGTGATCGGTGTCAGCACCAGGGCCTGGCCGATGGCGCGGACGATATTCGGAATCCAGAACTGGTCGCCGGCGGTATCGGCCGAAAGCGTGATGTTCATGAAGCAGCTGATCGCGAAGATCGAGATGCCGAGGAAGCCGATGTAACGCGCATCGAAGCGCTTCATCATCATCGGCACGAGCGGGATCAAAAGCAGCTGCGGCAGGCCGGTCCAGGCCAGGACATTGCCGATTTGCTCGGCATTATAACGCTGCACCTGGCCGAGATATTGCGGCAGGATATAGACGGTGCCGAAGAGAGCCACACCGACCAGCACGTTGACGGCAACGCCGATGCCGAAATTGCGCTGCTTGAGCAGCCGCAGCTTGACCAGGGGCTTCTCCACCGTCAGCTCGATCCAGATGAAGGCGACGAGGAAGACGAAGGCGACGATGCTGAGCTTGACGATGAAGGGCGAGGAGAACCAGTCTTCCTTGTTGCCCTCTTCAAGCACCGTCTGCAGCGCCGAAAGACCGATCGCCATGGTGAAGATGCCAGCCCAGTCGCCCTCCCTGAGTAGGCCAAGCTGCATCGGCTGCTTGTCGAGCGTCAGGGCAAGGGCGACCGCCATGATGGCGCTCGGGATGGCGTTGATGAAGAAGATCGTCTGCCAGCCATAGTTTTCGGTGAGGTAACCGCCGATGGTCGGGCCGATCGCCGGTGCGAAGGTAACCGAGAGCGCGAAGATCGCCAGGCCGAGCGGCTGCTGCGATTTCGGCAGCTTGGTCAGCACCATGGTGAAGGCCATGGGGATGAGCACGCCGCCGGCAAAGCCCTGCAGGCCGCGCAGCACGATCATCGTGCCGAGATCATGGGCGAAGGCACAGGCGATCGAAAACAGTGGAAAGAGGACGGAGTTGACGAGGATAAAGCGCCGGAATGAGAAGACGTTGCTGAAATAGGCCGTCAGCGGAATGACGACGATCTCGCCGATGAGGTATGAGGTGGAGATCCAGGCGCCGTTGTCGACGCCCGTTCCGATGCCGCCCTCGATGTCGAGCAGCGAGGCATTGGTGATCTGGATGTTGAGGATCGCCATGAAGGCGCCGATCATGCCGGCGAGAACGGCGATCCATTCCCTGGTGCTGGCGCCGGTTTTCGGCTGCGGAGCGGCGATTGATGTTGCTGCGATGGTGGACATGACACAAACTCCTCGACCCCCGGCCTAGCTGCGGTCGTTCTTGGTGTCGATGCTCGGCTGGACGGACATGCCGGGTCGCAGGTCGACGTTGGCGGCGGCGTCGCCGTCGAGCACGATCCTGACCGGAATGCGCTGGACGACCTTGGTGAAGTTGCCGGTGGCGTTATCGGGCGGCAGCAGGGCGAATTCCTGGCCGCTTGCCGGTGCGAGGCTGTCGACATGGCCGTGATAGGTGCGGCCGGGGAACATATCGACCTCGATATCGACTGGCTGGCCGGCCTTCACGTCGGTGAGATGGGTTTCCTTGTAGTTGGCGATGACATAGGCAGCCGTCGTCGGCACGACCGACATCAGCTGGGTGCCAGCCTGGACATATTGGCCGATGCGCAGCGTCCGGTTGCCGACGGTGCCGTCGACGGGCGCTGTGATCGTCGCATAGGAGAGGTTGAGCTCGGCCTGGTGCTGGACGGCCTGGCTGCGCGCAAGAGCCGCCTTTGCCTGGGCCAGTTCGGCGTTGAGAAGATCGACCTGCTTGACGGCGGCATCGAGCGAGGCGGTGTCGCGGACGATCGAGGCCTGGGCGGCAGCGATCTGCGAGGCGGCCTGCTGTGCCGTCTGGACCGGGGCGTAACCGCTGGTGGCAAGGTTCGAATAGCGCTTGTTGTTCTGCTCGGCAAAGGTCTCGTTGGCGCGGTCGACGTCGACGGTCGCGCGGGCGGCGGCAATCGTGGACTGCTGGATATCGAGCGAAGCCTGCTTGGCGTTGACGGTGGCTTCCCCGGCTGCGACATCGGCCTTTGCCTGATCAAGGGCTGCCTTGAAGTCGCGGTCATCGATGCGGGCGAGCGGCTGGCCGGCCTTGACGGTCTCGTTGTCCATGACGAGGACCTCGGCGAGATAGCCCGAAACCTTGGGGGCGATGGTGCTGCTGTCGGCTTTCACATAGGCGTCGTCGGTCGAGATATGGAAACGCCCGACTGTCCAGTAATCATGGCCGTAATAGGCGCCGGCGGCGATCAGCACGAGGGCGGTGGCACCGAGAAGCAAGGAGCGGCCGCCACGCTTGCGGGCGGGCTTTTCCTCGGCAATGGGGGCAGCGGCCTCAGCGATGAGCGGTGGCTTGCCGGCGTCCAGGCTCGCGGGAGCGGCTTCGGCAACGGTTTCGACGGCGTTATTGTTGTTCAAGGCACGCAGCTTCTTGGTAGTCATTGTCTTTCTCCGGATGACGGGTCGCCGTCTCTTGGGCTGCGGCCTCTGAATTCAAGTGAAATCCTATTTAGGAAACTTGATAATTTCCAAAATATGCACTATAAAATGGATGTCAATAGGAATTTGGAAAATCATCATGGTCCAAAATCAACAAATTGAGAGAAGGCCGCGCGGAAGGCCGCAGTTGCGCTGTGACGACGACACCAGGGGCCTGATCATCAAGGCGGCAAATACCCAGTTTCACGAGAATGGATACGCGGCGGCAAGCATCGCCACGATCGCCCAGGAGGCTGGTGTTTCCACAAAGACCCTCTATCGGCTGTTTCCGACCAAGGCCGATCTCTTTGCCAGCATGATCTCAGAGCGTATCGTCGGTTTCCTGCTCGCGCTCGATCCCCCGATGCTCGCCAATGCCGATCTGAGAGATGGGCTGGAACGTATGCTGATGGCTTACGGCATGCTGTCGCTTTCTGTAGATACGGTCACCATCATGCGCCTCGTCATCGGCGAGTCGGACCGCTTCCCTGAAATCGCCACGTCCTTCTACGAACAGGCGATCCTACGCACCAATGCGCTGATGGAGGACTGGCTGCGCCGGCAGGTCGACCGCGGCCTCATTGCGCTCGAGGATCCGCATTTAGCCTGCGGCATGCTGCGCGGGATGATGGCCATGGAACCGCAGCGCGCGGCGATCCTGCGTCAGGAGCCACCGCCGACGATCGAAGCAATACAGGCGCGGGCGAAGATGTGCGCCGATCTTTTCCTGAAGGGTTGCGCGCTCTGAAGCATCGCTCGGGCTTCAGAGCGCGATGATTTTTTCTTACGAGCGAGCCGGTGCGGGCGCGGGAAGAAGCTTGCCCCGCAGCAGCCCAATTCGCCAAGGTCAGTCGATGCCGTTCGAGGACACCCTCAGGTCGGCGGCGCGCCCAGAGCATGCAGGATACCGCGCAGTTCGGCGAGGCCGCGCATGCGGCCGATGGCGGGGTAGCCTGGGGTGACGACCTTGTCGAGATCGTCAAGCATGCGGTGGCCATGATCCGAGCGGAAGACGATGGTGTCTTGTGTGCCGCGGTGGCGGTCTTCCGCGACCAGTTCCCGAAGCACCGCGACCATGTCGACGTCGCCTTCCAGATGCGCGCTTTCATGGAACGTTCGGCCGTCGCCCTCGCGCGTCGTGGCGCGCAGATGGGCAAAGTGGATGCGCGAGGCGAAGCGCCGTGCGATCGCCGGCAGGTCGTTCTCGGCGCGCACGCCGAGACTGCCGGTGCAATAACACATGCCGTTTGCCGCCGATGGCACCGCATCGAAGAGCGCGGCATAATCATCGGCCGTCGAGGCGATGCGCGGCAGGCCGAACAGCGAGCGCGGCGGGTCATCGGGATGCAGCGTCAGCTTGACGCCGCGCGCTTCGGCAGCCGGCGTTACAGCCTCCAGGAATTCGATCAGGTGCCGACGCAATCTTGCTGCATCGATACCGCTATAAGCGACCAGCTTTTCCCGGAAGGCCGGTATGGTCAGAGGTTCGGTGGTCGACCCCGGTAGAGCCGAGGTGATGATGCGGGTGATGTCGGCGACCTCGTCGTCCGTCATCGCCTCGAAGACGATACGCGCCCTTTCCCGGTCTTCCGCGGAATAGTGCTGCGCCGCATCTGGCCGTTCCAGAATGAAGAGATCGAAGGCTGCGAAGCGCTCGTGATCGAAACGCATGGCGGTGGCGCCCGTCGGTGTCACGAAATCGAGTTCGGTGCGGGTCCAGTCCACCACCGGCATGAAATTATAGCAGACAATCGGAATGCCGCAGGCGGCGACCGCTTCGAGGCTGGCGATCCACGCCTCGATTTCCGCCTTCGCCTCCCCGCCCTTGCGCTTGACCGCGTCGGGGATCGGGATGCTCTCAACGACCGACCAGACGAGCGGCGCACGGTCGCCCGGCGTCGTCTCGATCAGAGACTGGCGTTCGCGCACTTCCTTCTCGGTCCAGGCCCTGCCGATCGGCACCTGATGCAGCGAAGAGACGATATTGGTGGCGCCCGTCTGACGGACGTCATCCAGCGTCACCGGCGCTTCCGGTCCGAACCATCTCCAACCTTGTCGCATCCTTCTTCCTTCCCTGGTCTTTCGTTTCGTGTTGGCCTGCCGTCAGCAGAAATAATCGGGGTAACGCGCGCGCAGTTCGTCGACATCGGGAATGACGGCGCTTAAGTGATGGATCATTGCGCTGCGTGCAGCCGCCGCATCGTGAGCGGCGAGCGCATCGCGGATAATGATGTGTTCGTGCACCACGTTGTCCATGCGCCCAAGCACCGGCAGCGTCAGCCGCCGCGCCCGATCGATCTGCACCTTGACCGTTTTCAAGATTGCCCAGATGCCGGGATAACCTGATATCTGCGCGATCGCCTCGTGGAAGGCCTCATCCTCCTCATGGAAGCTCGAGGCATTGTTGGTCGCGGCGTGCGACCGCTGCCGGGCGATGATGGTATCGAGACGGGCGATGTCTGCGGCAGTCGCGGTCAGGGCCGCAGTCTCGACGGTCGTGCCTTCGAGCGCCTTGCGCACAACGACCGCCTCGGGGATCGCCGAGACCGGCACCCGCGAGACGACCGTGCCCGATTGCGGATAGATATCGACCAGTCCACCTTCGGAAAGCCTGAGCAGCGCCTCACGCACCGGTGTGCGGCTGACGCCGAAATCATCGGCAATCCGCTTTTCCTGCAGCAGCATGCCAGGCGGCATTCGTAGCGACACGATGTCGGCGTAGAGACGATCGTAGATGGCGCCGGCCGTGGTGATGCGGCGCAGCCTGCCGCCAACCTCCTGCGACGTCGGGACTACCAAGACTTCGGTTTCTGATGCTTGCGACATAACGATACCGGGCGTCGATGCTTGTTGGCATACTAGTATATCAGTTATATGGCCTTGCCAAGACGTGCTGCGGGTGAGTGAGGGTATAGCGCCACATCTCGTGATTCAGCGCTTCGCGAATTGAGCATTTCAGTCTGGGCCCAGGGATCGAGCAATGATTGCGCTTCAAAAGCGCTGGTGAACGGCATGAGCCTTGCGAAATCAGAAGCCCGATCTTTGTGCCGTGACACTCTTTGTTTGGAACTTAGATCCGTCGAGTTGGTTGAAATCCCCAAGGAGATGGTCATGAAAAACCCAGCACGACGCAAGATAAGCGAAAGTACGACCGACGACGGGCGGCCGAAAGCTCCACCCGTTGCGGACGCACGCGGACAGAAGATGGCTCGGCGAGCCGCAAACCAAATCGACAGGAAGAGCGGCGGGTTGCCAGCAGCCACCCGCGAGGAGGAGATCCGAAGAAGGGCATATTCGCTGTGGGAGAAGGAGGGGAGGCCGGAAGGCAAGCACCGGCATCACTGGACCCTGGCCGAACATGAACTCGACGCCCAGCAGGGCGAGGCCGACAATCCTCCAAATCTCGCAGCCCTGCGAGAGGCCTCGCGCGAACATACCGATGCATTCCTCGTCAAGACGGATCTCGAAGACGCGGATCAACGCGAAGCCTCCCCCGGCACACGCGAGCAGGATTGAACTTTCCGCCTCGCGCCAATCTCAGAAAGGTCCCCGAAATGGTCGACAAACAGAACTTGAACGCTGGATTCACCGGAACGCCCACCGAGCAGCCGGAGGGATTGACCAAGGTCGCGAAGTCGGCAGCCAAAGAGATGAAGCGCGAGGCCTATGCCGTCGCCTCCGGCGCTAGAGAGCACCCGTACACAGCAAGCGCACTGTTGCTCACCACCGGCATTCTGGCATTCGGGCTCGGCTATCTCCTCGGTCGATCATCGGCGGAAAGCTCCACAAGGGTGTATTGGCGATAGCGGCAGACACTTCACGTCAACGAAACGCAGCATCGGTTCTTCGATTGGCTCTCCTGATCCCGATGTTGCCGCCTTCTCTTCCCGCAGTACGCTCGTCGGATGATCACGATCAAACCCTCAAATCAAGCCGCACCTCAAACGTGTTTTCCGTTGAAGCCGGCTTTCCCGCCGTATCCGTTTGCCGCGATCATCGAATAGAACCATGTCTGTCCAGAACGGCCTGTTGCCTGAATACCACGTTGAATAAAGCCATGGATTGCGCCCTCATCGCGACTTGACAGCCGTCTTCACGATCCTTAGCGAGGCAGTATCGACACGGTCAGGGCCGGCATAGTGAATTATTTTAAACAACTCAAGATGGCGGTTCTCGATCCCGGAAATGGGGCGGGAGGCGCGCTCGACCGAAACAACCGCATTGCGGTCTTTGCCTTTGCAATCCTTCCAGGACTTTCGCCGAACTTTAACTCCTTCATCCTCCTCGCGTCGATGGTGTGGGGCCTCTACGGTCTGGTCACGGGCCGCCTGGCCTTGAACCTGTCGCGATCCGACCGGCTGGTTGCCATTAGCATGTCGATCTACCCGCTGGTGATGATCGCCAGCATATTCATCAATCCGCCTTACTCCGAAGAACTGGACTGGATATTCCGGCTCCTGCCTTTCTTTTCGGTCTGGCTGATATTGCCGCGGATGCGCCAATCTCCCGATGGCCGTCTCTTGCCGCTCTTTATCCTCGGCGCAGGCATCGGCATGATCGTCACCTTTGTCTTCAGTCTCCTGCAGATCATGTTTCTGATGTCCAGGGCAGAAGCTGGAACTTCGAACGCTGCACTGCTGGGGATCATAGGCGTTCTTTTCGGCGGCATTGCGCTTCTCAACGTTCAATCTCCGAGAAGCGTGGAGCAAAGAATTGCGATATTGGGATATGCCGCCGGTCTAGGCTGCGTTCTGCTTTCCGGAACGCGCTCGGCCTGGCTGGTCATTCCCGTCCATATCGTCATTTTTTTCTGGTATTTTCGCAAACACAGCTTCCATTTGAGTTTGCGCAGCCTCGCCATTACCGGCTCCTTGCTGTTAGCGGGACTTATCACTCTGGGTAGCGGCCAGATCCTCGATCGCATTGAAGCGCTCCAAGGAGATCTGACAACGCTCGAACGCAGTGACGGCGAGATCACGTCGCTCAGTGCGCGGTTCGCTTTGTACAAAGGTGCACTATCAGCAATCCGCAAGGACCCCTTGACTGGTTATGGCCCGCAAAACCGGATGACTTCGGTTTTGGCAGAGCTGCCCGATAGTATAAGGCCACAGCTGCCCTTCTCGCATGTCCACAACGGTTTTCTGACTGCGGGAATCGACGCCGGCGTTTTCGGCATTGCGGCGCTTTCGCTGATGCTCCTGACGCCCGTGATAGGCGCGTGGAGAAAAGAACCCGGACCGGGCCGGGATCTCGCCATTGCGCTCGCTCTTCTGCTCGTCAGCAGCTACGTCATAACCGGCAGCTTTGGCATCATGTTCAATCAGAAGGCTCTGGATCCGATCTTCGCCTATTTGGTCGCCCTTATTTGTGTGGACCGCGGCAGCACACGGTTTGCGCCTGTCGTTCGGAGGTAACGTCTGCTGGCACTTGACGTCTCAGGCCGCCGTATTGGTTTCGGCGCCGGTGAAGGCCAGATCCGAGACTTCACCGGTTGAGGAATAGCCGGAGACGAGCTCCGCCAACATCGCGCGTGCCGCGACCATATCGTTCCGATCCAATACCGCATTGAGCGAGTTGAGCTTTTTCGAAAGCTCCGGCCAGAAGAGGAAATCCTCGCGCGCCTTCATAATGCGAGGATGTTCGGTTGTTTCAGGGTTGTCGCCGATCAAAAGTTCTTCGTAGAGCTTCTCGCCGGGCCTGAGGCCGGTAACGGAAAGCTCGATATCCCCTTCAGGATTGTCATCGTCGCGGAGGGTCAGCCCGGAAAGCTCTACCATCTTGCGGGCGAGATCGGCGATGCGCACGGGTTCTCCCATGTCGAGCAGGAAAACATCTCCACCCTCGGCCATCGCGCCAGCCTGGATGACGAGTTGCGAGGCTTCCGAAATGGTCATGAAGTAGCGGGTTATCTCAGGATGTGTCAGGGTAACGGGGCCGCCTTCCTTGATCTGCTGCCTGAAAAGCGGCACGACGGATCCGGACGAACCGAGTACATTCCCAAAGCGGACCATGGAAAAATTGGTTCGCATTCTGTCGGTCGTAGACTCCGCTGCGAGCGCCTGCAGAACCATCTCCGCCAGTCTCTTGCTGGCCCCCATCACGTTCGTGGGGCGTACGGCCTTGTCTGTACTGATCAGCACGAAATTCGAAACGCCGCATTTATTGGCCGCGCGCGCCGTGACCAGCGTACCCATGACATTGTTCTTGATGCCTTCCACGGCATTATGTTCGACAAGGGGCACATGCTTGTAAGCGGCTGCATGATAGAGCGTGTGTGGTCGCCAGCTCTGCATGATATGTTCCATGCGATCCTGGTCGCGAACGGAACAAAGAATTGGGACGATCTGCAGATCTTCTTGTCTGTACAGCTCGGCCAGCTTCTGCAATTCGGCATGGATATTATAAAGCGCAAACTCGTTCTGATCGAGGAGGATCAGGGTGGAAGGCTCGTTGCGTAGAATCTGGCGGCACAACTCGCCGCCGATCGAGCCACCAGCACCCGTGACCATAACCACCTTTTTACGCATCGCCTTGTCAAGCAACTCCTGCCGTGGCGCGACCGCTTCTCTCCCCAGCAGATCTTCGATCTCCAGCTCACGGATGTCGGAGACGGCGATGCGTCCCTGAGCCAGGGCCGTGAGATCGGGCAATGTACGAACATTGACCCTGGCTTTGCGGATGTGCTCCAGGATTTCGTTGCGACGCTGTCGCGATGCGGATGGAAGAGCAAGAAGTACATTGTGGACGCCAAGAGCTTCGGCAAGCACCGGAAGATCCGAGGGGTCATAGATCGGCAAACCACCCATGACGCCGCCCTTGAGACGCGGATCATCATCCAGATAGCCGACGACATTGAGTTCGGCGCTGTTCATCAAGGCAGCCGCCAGTTGCCGCCCGGCCTTCCCCGCCCCATAGATCAACACCTTGGCGAGCATATTCTTGTGGAGGATGCGCTGGTAGGCATCCCCGAGCCAGTAGCGGATACCCAGCCTCGACAGCCCGATCGCAATCAACAGCAGGAAGGGCTGGAGGATGCCGACGGTTCTCGGAACGCCCGGCACACTGAGGGCGGTAAAGATCGTCATGAAGGCAAAGCCGTAGATCGCAATCGCCTTCAGAACAGTAATGAAAGCAGCCATATTGGCATAACGAAAGATCGCCCGATACATGCCCATGACGATGAAAATGGGAAGTGCCATGCACAAGGAAACGAAGACCGGCAACCACTGGACGCCGGTTAGTACCGTCCATTCGTTGAGGCGGAAGCAATAGGCCAGCCAGATGGTTAGAACGCAAAAGCTGGAATCCACCAGCAAAGCCAGAGCACGTTTGGCAACCCGCGGCATCGCCAACAGAGGGGCGACGAGCGCTTGCATCGGCTTTAAGAACCATCCTGAGCGCGATGTCTCAGCGGGGGTATTTTCAGGCATTGCTTACCAGCGTTTCGCAGATCGATCGACACCACCTTCTTGTCATTTTCTGCAACGAGCGCAACTGAAATAATCGGAAACCAAGGTCTTCCGCACTGCTTATCTATCAGAAGTAGGTAGCTTAATGCCTTATTCCCTTACGGCGGATTACCTTCTCGGCCGTCATAAACAGGATGCTTATGTCGAGGCCGAGCGAGCGACGTTCGAGATATTCGATATCGAATTTAACCTTCTCCGGAATCGGCAATTCGTCACGTCCGTTGATCTGCGCCCATCCCGTCAATCCGGGCAAGAGCTTGTCGACGCCATGGGCCGTCCGCAATTCTATTAGGTCGTATTGATTGTAGAGTGCCGGCCGTGGGCCGACGAAACTCATCTTCCCCTCGAGAATGCACCAGAGCTGCGGCAGTTCATCGAGGCTGGATTTGCGTAGAAACGAGCCGATAGGCGTCAGAAACCGATCCGGGTTTTCAAGCAGATGCGTGGCCACCGTCGGCGTGTCGACGCGCATGCTGCGAAACTTTGGCATCAGAAAGATCTGATTGAAACGGCCGACACGTTTTGACCAATAAAGGATTGGTCCCGGCGAGGTAAGGCGAACACAAAGAGCGACGATGAGGATTGGAAGGAGCAGGATCACCGACGCAATCAAAGCCAGCAAAAAATCCACCGCCCGTTTCAAACCCATGCTCCGCAGCTCCGCGCCATCGACCGACCATCCGCCGTTCACGCTATCGCCTGCCGTATCGTCAAAAAGCGTTTCGCGTCAACTGGAGGACATGGTGTTTTATCTATAGGCATGCTCGATCGATCATCGACCTGTTGGCCCCCTCCCGCCATGCCCGTCTGGGTTCCACCACGCTGCAAACCGGTCGGCTGCTTCCCCCGGGAGGCTGATCATGGGTCTTATGCACCCCCGCGGTTGGCAGCTTGTTTGGCCGATACGGACCGACACCGCTCGTCGTCCCGGGTGCCATTCTGCTTAATATGCTGATGTGGCCCCTGACATTCGTCCAGCAGGACACCTCATTCTGGCTGCTGCCCGTGGCCCAATGGAACGACCACTCCGCACGCTGAGTTGCGTCCCATAAAAGGTTGTCGGAGGGCTGTAGCGGCAATTTTGGCGAAAGGGACTGGCGACGCCTGCGTGGCGAAAAGATCGGCTTTGTTCTTCAGGATGCGCTCGTGTCGCTTGATCCGCTCCGGCGGATTTCCTTGCCGCTCAGCGCGGAGCGATCGTCGCCACGACGAAGTCATGACAATGATTGACCGACATGGCATTTTCAGCATGGGCATTGGCCTACACGGATGCCCACGTGCTGGCGCAGCCGCGAGCTGGCAACTGTCCCAAATTAACCCATTAATTAGCATTCTCTTGCATGCGCGGACTGCGATGTTACCCTCGCCGACATCGTGGGGGATCGCGTATGACGATTGAAGAGCTGATCGATTTACAGGAAGCAGGCTCAAGGGCGCGGGTGCTCGGCCTGAAGGCTCACGAAAACCCATACCTCGCCGCCCATAGGATGCCTACTGGTGATACCAGTGCCCTCGGGGATTGGCTTGCGCGTCACGACGCGTGGAAGTTCGGTTGGGAAGCGGAGGACGCTAGCCGCGAAGGTAGGATTGCTGCGCACTTCAAGGAGTTGATCTCTACTGCCAAACAACGTGCGCTCGATACGTAACCTTACTGATGGCGGTTTGCTAGCGACGAGTTAGGTTTTCTTGCCCCGTCGCAGCGAAGGATCCGCACCTCTTTCACCATCGGATTGCCGGCGGTCAGGTCTTTTCGAAGAGTGGCGAGATCACCATTTGCGGCACCAGCACCAGACCCTTGTCGGTTATCCGGATTGCCGGGATGACCGACAGCGGGATGAGGTTGAAGCCCATATAGGCGATGGTGCAGCCTGCCTTTTCCCATTCGAGCTTCAAGGCCTTTACCTCGTCCGCGACCTGGTGCACGCGCTTGTCGGACAAAAGCCCGGCGATCGGCAGTGGCACCATGGCCGTCACCTTGCCGTCCATCACGACGCAGACGCCACCCTGCTTTTCTTCGATCGCGTCGAGCGCCACCTGCATGTCCGCTGCATTGGTGCCGGCGACGATAATGTTGTGGCTGTCGTGGCCGACCGAGGATGCGACCGCGCCTTGTCTGAGCCCGAAGCCGTTGAGCAGTCCGTGGGCGATATTGCCGGCAGACTTGCCGTGACGCTCCACCACCGTCACGAAGCAGAGGTCGTGCTTGTCGAAATGCGCCTGCCAGTCATTGGCCGGTTCCAGCGTGACGGTGACATGGCCCAGCGTAATGCCAGGCAGCTCCGTCTTGATCGTATGAGCGACGACCGTCTCCGTCGGTAGTTCCGGTGTCAGCTTGAGATTTTTTGGCAGCTTGACCGTGTGGTAGGCGGTATCTGGATAGCGGTACGGTTTCGACAGGGCCTCGTCGAGGATCGGCGTGATCTTCTTGCCGTCGACGACGAGCTCGCCACCATACCAGGTGCTGACCGGCGTAAGGTCGTCGTTGAGAAGCACCAGGTCGGCGCGCCGCCCGCCGCCCAGACCGCCGATTTCGCCTTCCATGCCAAACCGCGTCGCGCCGTGCAGCGAACCCATCGCCCAGGCCTCTTCCTGCCTCATGCCGTATTTCACGGCTTCGCGCGTTACCCAGTCCAGGCCGAAGGCGAGCAGATCTTCCGCATCTCGGTCGTCGGTGCAGACGGCGACGCGCTTATGGGAAGCGCCGAGCTCGGTGATCGTCTTGATCGCCTGCGGTAGCGAATGCCAAGGTGTCGTCGGCGGGCCGCCGCGCAGGAAGATCCACACGCCGGCTTCCAGGAGGTCGTCGGCAATGTCGCGGTCGATGGCTTCATGCGTGTCGGTGACACCGGATGCCGCATAGGCGGCAACGAACTCTCGTCCGTAGACATGACCCGACACCGGCCTGCCGCGCTCGAGTGCCGCAGCCAGGATCGCATGGCTGCGCTCGTCGCCCATTGCAACGGGGACGAAATCCATCTTCTCGCCGAGAGCCACGGCTTCCGGCCACTTGTCGAACAGGGCGGCGATCTTATCCGGCGTCAGGTCGCCGCCGGCTGTTTCCAGATCCGGCGTCGTCGCCGGCACGGTGCTCGGCACGGTCAGGAAGATGGATAGCGGCGCCTGCCGTGCATCCTCGAGCATTGCCTCGACGCCGGCGACGTCCATGACGTTGCCGATCTCGTGGCTGTCGCAGAAGATCGTCGTCGTGCCGTTGAGGAGGGCCGCTTCGGCATAGGCGCAGGCCGTCACCATCGAGGATTCGATATGGATATGCGGATCGACCAGGCCGGGGGCGATGATGCCGCCCTTGGCGTCGTAGAGCCTAGCGCTCCCGCCGCTGTAGCTACCAGCCGGCTTCACGGCAGCAATGCGGCCACCCGAAATCCAGACTTCCCGTCCGTCGAGAAAGCGCTCCGAATAGGTGGACAAGACGCGCGCGCCCTGGATGACCAGATCGGGTTCGCGACGAGCGGAGGCGACATCGGCAAGACGGCGGGTCATGGTCGAGAGCGGCTGAACGGAGAAGCGGGTAAGCGTGCTCATGAAAACCTCTTTCCAGGGCGGGGAGAACAGGCAAGATTGTAAGGAACGCCGTCGAGTGAAGAAAGCACGAATAGTTGTTGTCACTGGCGTGGGTACCAGCCTACTGGATCGGGGCAACAGGCAGGGATGCCCTACCGCTCGGGCAATCGAGCAGAACTGACAAACTTCTGGCGAGGACATAAGGCTTGGCAGAACGGCTCCATCGAACCGGACCAGCGTCGTCAGCCCGTCTTTCGGCGGCGGCAGAATGAAGAGACGAAAGAGGCTGCCACCCGGAGCCGGACAAGCGGCATGGCGCCGGCCGCATCGAAGCTATGCAAGATCCCCCATCCAGTCCTGACCTGGAACGAGTTCGACCTCCTGCTGGCTCCGCGGTCGGAGCGACCGGCATCGTTCATTGCGACTTCGGGAAATCTTGTCTTGAACGTCATCCGGTTTCCCTCACGGTTTCTTCAGCCGGCGGAAAAGCACCTGTCGGCAATATCCCGGCCGATCGGGATCGACGACGTGGCTGCTGGCGACGGCGCATTGCAGACGTGCAGCATGCGACCCGTCTTTAGGAACAGGAAATCATGCTCCAGACGCCCGTCCCGCATCACGGCCTGGGCCCGGATGCCCGCTTCCATCGGCTGAAGGTCTTCGAGTGTCAGCGACGGGCAGTATTTGCGGCACGCTTCCAGATAGTTTTTCCGCCACAGCGAGTCCCTGAATTCGTGCACGGAGGCGCCTGCGTTTTTCCAGAGAAGCCGCCATAGGCCCGGAAACGAGAGACAGTCGCTGAGATCCCGGATGTTTATGCTGAATTTCGGATACCCCTCGCGCGCCATTCCCAGAACCGCATTGGGTCCGACGGTAAGGCTGCCGTCGATCATCTTGGTGACATGAATGCCAAGGAATGGAAGCGACGGATCGGGCACCGGATAGATCAGGTGCCTGACCAGTCCATTCCGCGACGGCGGCAGACGGAAATATTCGCCCCTGAACGGTATGATTTGATGATCGATCTTGAGGCCCGCAAGTTTGGCGATGCGGTCGGACTGCAGGCCGGCGCAGGCGATCAGCTGTCTGGCCCGCCATTTGCGCTCACCCGCTGAAATCTCTACGAGATCCGGGGTTTCGCGGATCGCGGAAACCTGCGTATTCAATGCGATTTCCACGCCCTGAGCGGCCAGTTGAGCGCCCATGGCGACGCACACAGCCTTGTAGTCGACGATACCCGTCGCCCGAACGAAAATTGCCGCGACGCCTTCGACCATGGGCTCGCGTTGTTTCAGCGTATTCCGATCGAGCCATTCAATATCGATGTTGTTGATCTTTGCTCGTTCGGCCAGGTCCTTCAGGCGGCGGTGTTCGAGCTCGTTGGTGGCAACCACCAGTTTTCCGCATTGTTCATAGGGTACACTCTTCTCCCTGCAGAACGCCTTGATGGCATCGGCCCCCTCCCGACAGAGGCGCGCTTTCAAGCTGCCTGGCGCATAGTAGATTCCCGCGTGGATGACGCCGCTGTTGTGCCCTGTCTGGTGAACGGCCAAGCCAGGCTCCTTTTCAAGGAGAACTACACTTGCACTGGGACGCTTTTCCAGAACGGCCATGGCGGTGGCAAGACCAACTATGCCGCCGCCTATAATGCAGACGTCGTGAATCATTGCGACACTCATTCCCAATCGATCGAAGTTAACGCCGGAAGCCGGGCAGATCCGACTTCACGAACATGCCGGCGCGACAGGCCGCGGCTTTGAGACGCGAAATTTCTGCCTTGAATCTTACTCGAGATCCCAGTTCGGGGAGACTGATCCATCACGTCCTAAGGTTCGCGTATTGCGTTGTCGAGGCCACGCAGCAGCGGATACAGGAAATAGGAGATCACCGTGCGGTTGCCGACCTTGATTTCGGTGGTCACAGTCATGCCGGGAAGCAGTCGCACCGGCACATCTGTGGCATTCAGCCGGGTATCGGCAAGCAGGATCCGCGCCTTGAAAAAGGGGGCGGCCGGCTGTCCGGGGGTGGCGGTCTGCTCCTGTTGGCCGGTTAGGAAGGTGTCCTGGCTGATGGTCCTCACCTCGCCTGTCGCGGTTCCGTATTTCTGGAACGGATAGGCGTCGAGCTTGATACGGGCTTCCTTGCCGACGGCCACCCGGCCGATATCGCGCGTGTTAATCGAGACTTCCGCTTCCAGCGGCACGTTAATGGGCACGAGTGTGACCACCGGCTCGGCCTCCCGCACCACCGAACCGACCGAGCGCTGCGCCAGGTCGAGCACGACGGAATCGGCCGGAGCCGTCAGCACGACCATGTTGCGGCGCAGTGCCATCTTCTTTAGTTCCTCGTCCGCCATGTCACGCTGGCCGCGCAGCTCCACTAATTGCTCCATCGCCGCCCGGCGGAAATCCTCGATGAAGGCCTGCCGGTCCGCCCTCAGCTTGGCATAGGCGTGTGCGGCCTCGTCGGCCCGGCCGCGGACGGCTGTCAGATCGGATTCGACGTCGAGGCGGGCGTCGCGCGAACCGAGCAGCGTGATTAGCGAACCGCTCTGGTTGTCATAGAGCCTCTCCCGCGCTGCTTCGATCTGTGAGAGCCCATCACGTCGGTCATTGAGCACCGCCTCCTGGTTTTTGCTCGCCACAAGAGCGGCCGATTGGCCGGCGATCTGCTGATCGAAATTCTGCAGCTGCGCCACGTAGAAGGCGCGTCGCTGGCCGAAGAGCTGCGCCTGCAGCATCTGGTCGGGCGTATCTCCCGCCATCTTCGTATAGTCGTCGCCGGCAAGCTCGGCCTCGATGCGCCTCACCTGGGCGTCGAGCGCGGAGAATTTCGCCTGCTGCTGGTCGACATCGGCCTGGCTGAAGGTGGCGTCGAGGGTCGCGAGCGTCTGACCGGTATGCACGACCTCGCCGGCCTTCACCTCGATCGTGCGGATGATCGAGGTTTCGAGCGGCTGGACGACGATGGTCGGCTGGGTGGTGACGAGCTTGCCGGGCGCGATCACCACCTCGTCGATCGAGGAGACCGAGGCCCAGGTGATCGCCGAAGCAATCAGCGCGGTTACGCAATAGAGCGTCATGCGCGCAACTCTGGGCGGCGCACGTTCCTCGAGCTCGACGGCATCGGACTGGAATTCGGCAATTGCCGGCGGCAGCGGCGGGCGGGCGGTCAGTTCCCTTCCCTTGCCCGAGGGCGCCTTGTCTGAGGGAGCCTTGTCTGAAGGGACCGGCAGGTTCTCGCTGGGTTTTCTGGTGTGCGCGTTCATGCGACCTGCCTCATCTGCTGGGACCACAGATGGCGATAGGTCATGCAGCGCGATACAAGCTGATCGTGCCGGCCGATATCGGCGACCTTGCCACGGTCGATGACGAGAATGGCATCGGCATCGACGAGCGTCGAAAGCCGGTGCGAGACGATGACGACAGTGCGGCCGGCGGCGATGCGGCTCAGATTCTCGCGGATGATCGCCTCACTGTCGGGGTCGAGCGCGCTCGTCGCCTCGTCGAAGATCAACAGCTTCGGATCGGTGATAAGCGCGCGGGCAATGGCAAGCCGCTGCTTCTGGCCGCCTGAAAGGTTGGAGGCGTTTTCCTCCAGCATCGTGTCAAAGCCGCGCGGCAGGCGCTCGATGAACTCCTCGGCGCCGGCGATGCGGGCGACTTCCATGATCTCCTCGATGCTGGCATCGGGCTTGGCGGCGGCAATATTCTCGCGCACCGAGCCGCGAAACAGGAAACTATCCTGCAGCACGACGCCGATGCTCGTTCTCAGATGCACGAGGTCGATCTCGCGGCTGTCATAGCCATCCATGCGCACGAGGCCTTCCTGGCTCTGATAGAGGCCCTGGATGAGCCTTGTGATCGTCGTCTTGCCCGAGCCGCTCTTGCCGACCACCCCGAACAAGCAGCCCGCCGGAATGGCGAAGGAGACATTGTCGAGCGCCGGCGCGCTGTCCGGGCCGTAGCGGAAGGTGACCCTGTCGAATTCGATGCGGCCCTGCAGATGCGGCCGTACACCTCGCCCGCGGCCCGCCTGCTCCGGCCGCTGGTTCATGATCTCGCCGAGCATGCGCACGGAGAGCGCGACTTCCTGATATTCGTGCACCATGGTGACGATCTGTACCAGTGGTCCCGAGACCCTGCCGGCAAGCATGTTGAAGGCGACCAGCGCGCCAATCGTCATCGCGCCGCTGAAGACATCGAGCGCGCCGAGGCCGATGATCGCGACGCTCATCAGCTTCTCCAACAGTCCGGTCATCGCCTGGGCGATGGTCGAGATCTTGTCGACCCGGAAACGCACGGAGATCGACTGGGCCGAATAATCGTCCCACACCTTGCGCTGGCGCGGCTCCAGCGCCAGCGATTTGACGGTGCGCATGCCGTGCACGGTTTCCACCAGCAATGCCTGCCGGTCGCCTTCGGCCTGGTAGAGCGCCTGCAACCGGCGCTGGAACGGCCCGACGAGCATCATCACCACGAGGCCCACGAGGGCTGCGAAACCGAGCACGACAAGCGTCAGCTTGACGCTATAGAGAAGCAGGATCGGCACGAAGACCAGGAGCGAAACGCCGTCCAACAGTGTGAGAAATAGCCGGCCGGTCAGGAATTCACGGATGCGCCCCGTCTGCTGCATATGCTTGACGAGAACGCCGGCCGAGGCCTGTTCGAAGAGCGCGATCGGCAGGTTGAGCAGATGGCCGAAGGTGCGGGTCGCCACGCGGATGTCGATCCTGTTCGTCGCATAGAGCAGCAGATAGCGGCGCAGGAAAGTAAAGGTCGCGTCGAAGACGAGCGCGATCGCAATGCCCGCCGTGAGAACCGTCAGCGTCGCATAGCTCTGATGCACCAGCACCTTGTCGATGACGAGCTGAAAGAAGATCGGCGTCGTCAGCCCCAGCCCGTAGAGCACGAAGGCGGCGAGCGCGACATCGCGGAAGAAGCTGCGCTGCTTGATGATCTCGGGGACGAACCAGCGGAAGCCGAAGGGCCGGTCCTCATCGGACATGCGATAGTTGCGCTTCACCAGGATCACCGATCCGAGCCAGGCCTTGCCGAACTGCTCTTCGCTGAGCATCATCACTTCGGCGCGTGATGCCAGCGGGTCGAGAACGCGGATTCTCTCATCCTCCCCGCTCCCGACAGCGCCGGCGATGACCACCCAGTTGCCGTTCGTCAGCTCAGCGAGCACCGGGAATGCCTCGCCAAGTTGGAACAGGGATCGCCAGTCGAGCGTCAGATGCTTTGCCCTGAGGCCGGCATCCTTGGCCATGCGCAGCAGCTGCCGCAAGACAACAGGATCGTTGCCGACGGCATAATCGTGCTGCAATCGTTCAGGAGCAAGATCGACGCCGTGATGACGCGCGACCAATGCAAGACAGTGAAGGTTGGTATGCAGAAAACCACTCATGGCCCACCCGAAACAATACGAGACTGAGGCAATATTTGTTTTATCAGTTGAAGTTCGGCGAGGCGTTCGAAGCGCCTGCCTGCATCGACTGAATATCGGCAGCCGCCGCGGTTGACGTATCACCGATACGACGGACCGCGCCAGCCTCGACCAACCCGCCAAGCGCCTTCTGCATGAGATCGACCGCATTGGCGAAGGCATCGACCGGCATGATGATGCGCTGGCGGAATACCGGCTTCGGATTGTTGTTGGCGTCACGATCGGTGGCCGAGAGCGACATCAGGTCGATGCGCACGATCGTTCCCGTGATGGTGATTTCGCCGATGCCATCTGCATAGAGTTCGTTGCTCATTGTTCTCTCCTCTGGTTGATAATCAAAACGTCTTCACCTTGGGCGTCTTACGTCCATTAGGATGCTCTATCGATGTGAATGTGCGTGCTGCCAGGCCGGAAGCGGGTCCCGAAGTCCGGCAGCGGTCTGCGGATCGAAGCCCGTCTCCTCACCGGTCAGGCAGTCGTCGAGTGCGGTGCGGATTGTGTCTTCGTCGAAGCCGGCGCCGATGAAAACGAGTTCCTGGCGGCGGTCGCCCCAGACCTCGTCCCAATGCCGTTCGATGAGCTGGCGGAACTGCGGATAATGCGGCCATTGCGCCTTCGGCACGGACGCCCACCAGAAGCCCTTGCTGTCGATGCGGCACTGCGTGCCGGCAATCGATAGCAGGCCGATCTCGTCGGGCCTTGTCGCCAGCCAGAAATGGCCCTTCGCGCGGATGAGGCCCGGCCATTTCCTGTCGAGAAAATCCCGCAGCCTGGAGGGATCGAACGGCCGGCGGCTGCGATAGACGAAGCTCGAAATACCGTATTCCTCCGTCTCCGGCATATGGTCGCCCCAACCGAAGAGTTCCTTGTGCCACAGCGGATGACGGGCAGCTCTCGCTTCGCTGAAAAGGCCGGTATTCAGGATGGCGTCGAGCTTCAGCTGGCCGAAGCCGGTCTCGATGACGCGGGCATCGGGGTTGAGCGCGGCAACGACGCGGCGAACCTCGGCAAGCGCTGCAGGCGGCACATCCCGCGCCTTGTTGATGACCACGACATCGGCAAATTCGATCTGCTCGACGAGCAGTTCCACCAGCTTGCGCTCGTCGTCTCCGTCCCGGCTCTCGCCGCGATCCCTCAGGAACTCCGCGCTCGCATAATCGGCCAGAAGATTGACCGCATCGACGACGGAAACCATCGTGTCGAGCCGCGCGACGTCGCAGAGGGCTGCCCCGCTCTCGTCGCGGAAGGAGAAGGTCGCTGCGACCGGCAACGGTTCGGCAATGCCGGTGCCCTCGATCAGCAGATAATCGAAACGGCCGGCGGCGGCGAGGCGGCGCACTTCGCTCAGCAGGTCGTCGCGCAATGTGCAGCAGATGCAGCCATTGGTGAGCTCCACCAGCGTCTCGTCCGTCCGCGACAGGTTCGCTCCCCCGTCGCGGACGAGATCGGCATCGATATTCACCTCGCTCATGTCGTTGACGATGACGGCGACCCGACGCCCCTCGCGATTGCGCAGGACGTGGTTAAGGATCGTCGTCTTGCCGGCGCCGAGAAAGCCGGCAAGGACCGTGACCGGAAGTCTGTTGTCTGCACTCGTCATCGATACTCCCCGCTCGCTTCTTCTACGCCGCGAGCTGCGGTCTGAATGCTACGTCCACATAGTAGTTTGTGCTGTTATAGCTGGCACTTGGGAACAAGCCGCCCGAGCCATAGGCATAGACGCCGTTGTTGCCGCTGAGCGCCCTCAAGTCGCCGTTCGTCACATCGGCGCTGAAGTAATTGCCAGTCGCCGAATAATTGCCGTTGGTGCTGTAGGAAACGACATAGGGCGTATCCGCGGCGACCTCCACCTGCTGGGTGAGCGTCGCGGTCTGCCAGCCGCTTGCCGTTTCGTTGCTGAAGCTGACGCTGCCGAGCAATGTGCCCGAGGCGGTCCAGAGATAGCCGCTGTGCGGGCCTGTATTGTCTGCCCCTTTGTAGAAGCGGATGCCGGTGACCCAGCCTGCCGTATCGGCCTGGAATTTCATGCCGAGATTAACTGGCTGGTTGTCATTGACGGAGACGATCGAAGGCGTCGCATCGGCGGCAAAGAGGTTCTGCTCCGGCCCTCCCGTCTGGCCGCCGTTGATGGTGAGCGCAACCTGCGCCGACGCTGTGCCGCCCTTGCCGTCTGCAATTGCGTAGCTGAAGCTCGCCGGTCCCGAATAGCCTGCCGTTGGCGTGAACGTCACCATCTGGGCCTGGGCGTCGTATGCGACCGAGCCATTGGCCGCGCCACTGACGCCGGTGATGACAAGCGGATCGCCATCGGCATCGGTGTCGTTTGCCAGGAGCACTGAGGCCTGGATGGTGATCGGCGAGCCGGTATTGGTCGACAAGCCGCTGTCATTGGCGGCGACCGGAACCGCGTTCTGCGCGCCGCCCTGCTGATAGAGCACGTCGACCCAGTAATTGCTCGCATTGTAGGAAGCGGTCGGGAACAGACTGCCCGAGCCATAGGCATAAAGGCCGTTGCCGCCGCTTGCAGCACTCGACGGTGCCGTCAGCGCGCCATTCGTATGGTCTGTCGTGAAGTAGTTCGCCGTTGCGGAATAGAAACCGTTCGAATGGTAGCTCGCCACATAGGTGGCGCCGGCCGTAACATTGATCGGCTGGGTGAAGGAAACCGTCTGCCAGCCGCTCGCCGTCTCGTTGATGAAGGTCGCCTGGGCCAGAACCTGGCCGCTCGCCGTCCAGAGCGAGCCGACATGCGTACCGGTATCCTGGGCGCTCCTGTAATAGGTGAGCCCGGTGATCTGGCCGCTGGCGGAAGCGATGAACTTGACGCCGAGTTCGACCGAGTTGGCGTCATTGGCGGCGGCAACACCCGACGTATCGGCGCCGCTGAACAGGCTTGACGTCGTTCCCTGCACGGGCGGCGTGCCGACAGTGAGGCTGACGGTGGCCGACGCTACGCCGCCATATCCATCTGCGATCGAATAGGAGAAGCTTGCCGCACCCGTATAACCCGCCGTCGGGGTGAAAATGACGGACTTGGTCTGGCTGTTGAAGGTCACCGTTCCGTTGACGGCACCATTGACGCCGGTGATGCTGAGTGGGTCGCCGTCGGCATCGGTGTCGTTTGCAAGCAGGCTGGCTGCTGCAATCGACAGCGCCGTGTTGGAATAGGTCGAGTAGCCATTGTCATTGGCGGCGACCGGCACCGCATTGCTTGTCTGGGTGTAGACGACATCCACCCAGTAGTTCGACGACTGATAGCTGGAGGTCGGGAATGCCGAGCCCCCCACAGCGTAGACGCCGTTGTTGCCGGCGAGCGCCGTCAGTCCGCCGTTGGTATGGGCTGACGTGAAATAATCTGCCGTCGCCACATAGGAGCCTGTAGTGCTGTAGGAGGCGACATAGGTCGTGCCGGCCGCGATATGCACCGGGTTGGTGAATGTCGCGGTCTGCCAGCCGCTTACCGATCCACTGTCGGCGAAGCTGGCGGTCGCGACCAGCGTGCCGGCGGACGTCCAGAGGGAGCCGGTATGGGCGCCGGTATCGCCGGCGGTCTTGTAGTAGCGGATGCCGGTAATCATGCCGCTGGACGAAGCGACGAACCTCATCCCGAGTTCCAGCGACTGACCGTCGTTGAAGCTGGCGCCCGTAGGCCCCTCGCTTGATGTAAACAGCGTTTCCCCGGCAGGGCCCTGGTTTACGGTGAGGCTGACGTTGGCCTGATCGGTGCCGCCGCGTCCGTCCGACAGCGTATAGGTGAAGCTTGCCGGACCCGAATAATTGTTGGTCGGCGTGAAGATGACGGTGCCGTTCTGCCTATTGAGCGTCACCGTCCCGTTGACGGCATTGCCGACGGCCGAAATCGTCATTGCATCGCCATTGGGATCCGTATCGTTTCCGATGAGCGAGGCAATCGAGATGACGACGCTGTCGTTGCGGGTGATGGTCAGCCCCATATCGTCGGTCGCAACCGGCGCGCTGTTGGGACCGGCATCGAAGACGACGTCGACCCAGTAGTTGGTGCCGGTGCCGGGGCTCTGGCCGGGAAATGTGCCGGCATTGTCGCCATAGGCATAGACGCCGCCGCCATCGACGGCTTTCAGCGCGCCGCTGGCATAGGGGCTGGCGAAATAATTCTCGGTGGCGGAGTAGAAGCCGCCGCTGTGATAGGAGGCCACGTAGGTCGTGCCGGCGGCAATCTGGATCGGGCTGGAGAACAGCACCGTCTGCCAGCCGGAGAGCGACTCGCCGACCGATACTCCCGTTGCCAGCCGTGTTCCGTCGGCGCTCCAGAGGCTGACGACATGGTCGCCGATATTGTAGAAGCCCTTGTAGAAGCGGATGCCCTCCACGAAGCCTGCCGTCGTCGCCTGGAAGCGCAGGCCGAGCTCGACGGAATCGCGATCGATCGCCAATTCGACCGCCGGCTTTTCCGCCAGCGTCCATAGGCCCTGCGTGCTCGGCAGGGTGACGGTGACCTGCTTGCCGACAGACGGCGCCTCCATATTGACGCTGTCGTCGACGGCCCGTGACATGACCGTGTAGGTTCCGCTCGCCTGGACGACCCAGTTATAGCTCCAGCTCTCGCGGCCGGTGGCCTTGAACCAGTGCTGGCCGCCATCGGTCGAGACTTCGACGCCAGCAATGATGCCGCCGCCGAAATCCTGCGCCGTTCCCGTGATCGTCACATGCTGCCCTTCGAGGAAGCTTGCGCCGACGATCGGCGAGGTGACCGACGAGGTGGGCTTCAGCGTGTCGGTCGATTGTGTCGCAAGGATCAGGCTCGCATCCAGCGTGGTCGGCTGAATGCCCATGTCCGCGAACATGTTTACCATCGCCTGCTGCACATTGCGATCGGTCGAGGTTGCCGGACCTTGGTGGTTGTCACTCAGCCCCCAGGACCAGAAGACTGTGCCGGCGCCGAAGACCAGCGCGCCGCTTGCCGACCGGTACATGGTGAGACTATGGGTCGCCACTGCATCGCCAACCGTCGCGCCATAGTCGCGCAGATACGTGCTCACCGAGACCGAGGAGAGCGACAAGTTGATCAGTCCGGCCGGACGGAATCCGTTCTCGACATCGGAATCCCATTCGTAGCCGAGCAGGTTCTGCACGAGATTGTAGGTCTCACCGTCCTGCAGCTCCGAAACGTCGGTATTGCGCCAGAAGCGTAGGTTCGAATAGTCGTAGGGGATGGAGATCGTATCCTGGCGGTAGCTGTCCACCTGGAACATCGTGCCCGTCAGCGCATTCTCCGGCTGCTGCCCCGGATCGGCATAGCGCGGATCGCGCCAGGTGCCGGTGCCGACATTGCTCGGATCCGTGCTCGTGCCCCAGGTTTCCTTGTAGCAGACCATGGTGCGGTAGGCCTGGCCACTGCCGTCGATGCTGCTTTCCCAGCGGACCTTCCAGTAGCACTCGTTGCCGCTCCAGAAGGCGAGGTTGACGCCGGCATCGCGCGCCGCCTCGACATTGGCGCGCTGTTCGGCAGACCAATATTCGTCATGCCCGACGGAGAGATAGGCATCGTGGTTGAGCAGCAGCGCGCCGTTGCGCGTCGCATCGACGCCGGAAATATAGGAAACGTCGTAGCCGTTCTGTTCCAGCCACGAAATGGCGGAGGATTCGACGCCGAAAATGTAGTCGTGCGAGCCGCCGATCGGGCTCGTATTGGTAATGATCGGCCTGTTATAGCTGACCGCCGAGGCCCGACCGATGGCCTGCAGGCCGCAGCTGCAGTTCGGCGGCAGGTAACCGATCATGTCTGCCGGATCGACGGGCACCTGACCATAATAGAGGCTGGCGCCGCCCCAGGCATTATAGGCCTGCCATGTCGTGTCGGACGTCTGGAAGACGATATTGCTGGTGGAGGCGTCGTCGCGCACGACGAAAGGAATGATGCTGGCGTCTTCAACGCCGTCCTCGCGCACCAGCTTGGCGAAATAGACGCCGGAGACCGCGTCCGTCGGAATCTGCCAGCTCGCCGAGACCGACCAGTTGCCGCAGTCGATCAGGCCGAGCGACATATCGACGATCGGATGCGGCTGGATCTGCGCCGTTGTCAGCGATTGCTCGATGGAGTCGACCTTGCGCGCCCCGTCCCCGCCATAATAGCCCATGCGGTAGATATCGATGCGGTAATGGGTGGAATCGGTGGCGATCTTGAAATCGACCGTCTGGCCGATATTCGTGCTGATCTCGGTGGCGAAGCCCTGGATGGTGCCGCCGCCGTCGCCCTCCAGACCCCACTCGCTGATCGGATTGCCTTGCTTCATGTTCTCGAGCGCGATCTTGTTGGGCGTCGCAGCAGTTGCAGCAGCTGCAGCCGCCGCCACCGGTGCTGCAAGCGCAGTCGGGGCCGCGGTCGTATTGGCGGAAGCGTCCTGGCTTGGCCCCAGCGAGATGGAGGCTATCGAGGTTTGAAGGCGCAATGACGTCGTGCCGGAACCGGCGGCAGGATCGGCCGGCGGCGTGGTAGCGCCTCCCGTGCCGGCATCGCTGGTAACACCCGTCAGCACGGGCGCGGCAGGCAGCGTCGCAGCCTCCTCGTACGGGTCCGGGCCGAGCACGGTGCGCTCGGATGACGTAGTCGTCGTCTGCAACACTGTCGCAACCGACGCCGTCTTGGCGGACGTGTCCTGTGCGCTGCCGTCGCCTGCAGGCGCAGGCATCGCCGTTGGTGGAATCGAGGCCGTCTGCACGCCGCCTGCTGAGATCAACGCGGCGGGCAGCATGATATTGCCTGTGTAGGAGGACGCGAGGGCGGCGCCGTCGAGATTGGCGAAGCTGCCCTTACTGGCAAAGCTTTGGGAACCATCGGTACTCGTGGAAGATACAACCGTCGCGGTTCCCAGCACTGCGCTCCACGCTGAGGGTGCACGACAGATACTCAACGCTCCACCAAATGTACTCAAATACTCACGATTACTGACATGAATTCTCCGCATCAGCGGCGTCCCCTCCCGCATTGGCCGGCCCTTCGACCGCTATAGCAAGGCGTGTATTCTGGCACCTTTGCTAAGGGAATGTACGACAGCAATCTGGGGTATGAGGGAGGTATCCCCTACGCCGATATGATGATCCTCAACGTAGGCCGGCCGACAAAGTCCCAGAGCTGCCTGCGGCTACTGGTAAAGCCTTTCCGGGCTAGAGCTGCCCGGCCCACCGGTCGCACCGTTTCGCGTTGGCGAAGCTCTGCGTCTCCTCTCAATCGACCTTGACAAGCACGTCCAAGTCGAGACGCTATTGGGCTCGCAACGTCGTAGAAAAACGAGGATAGGATGAGGTTCAGCAGACCGGCAGTCGCAGGCGTGATTGGCGTGACAGCGTGTGTGTTTGGCGCCTGCCTTGCGGCATCGCCTGCGCTCACACAGGAAGTCGAGCCGCCCGCTCCATGGGTTAAGCTCACAGGTTCGCATGCGGGAGCGGTCGGAACATGCTCAATGATTGATGCGAGCGACATCGAAGCTTGTTACATGGTCCGGTGCGACGCCAAGAACGGTCTCATCTTCGAGATTGGCGATGCCACTGTTGGTGGGAGCGGTCTGCGATTGGCGCGCTTCGAGATTGGGAGGTACAAAGAGACGATCCGCCTCGACGGGAACAGTCCCGATCGGCGAACGATTGTTCTCTCAAAGCATCCGAAGCTGCTTTCCGCCCTCACATCTGGCGCTGATTTCGCCACTATGTTCGCCATCAAGGCCGGTGTGATAGATTACAGCACCGGCTTTGAACTTACGGGGGCGCGAGACCAGATATCTCGCCTGGCAAATGGCTGCCGAACCAAGCCGTGACGATGGGCAAGGGTCCTGTCCTAGGTAGCTGACGCTGGTTGAAAAAATTCCGGGCCGGATCGGCTGCTCGAGCCGGTTACGTTGTCTTGCGCCGCCCGTGCTACCAGGCAGGAAACGGATCTTCGAGGGTCGCCCAGTCGCTTGGATCGGCGCTGGCGAGGCATCCGTCCAGTGCGGTCCGCACACCTGTCTCGTCCATATCAACGCCGATAAAAACCAATTCCTGCCGACGGTCGCCCCAAGCGCTGTCCCACCGGCTCTCGAGATGCTGACGAAACTGCTGATGGTTCGGCCAGTCCTGCCGGGGCACAGCTGCCCACCAGAGACCCATGGGCTCGCAGCGCCGCTGCACCCCGGCAGCCGACATCAGACCCACATGACGCGGGCGCGTGGCAAGCCAGAAATGGCCTTTGGCGCGGATTACCCCCGGCCAAGGCTCGTCCAGGAATGCTCGAAACCGCCTGGGGTCGAAGGGACGCCGCGTGCGATAGACAAAGCTCGATACCCCATATTCTTCCGTCTCTGGGACATGGTCGCCCGGGTTGTACAGTTCCTTGTGCCACAACGGATGGGCGGCGGCCTTTGCTTCATCGAAGAGGCCCGTATTGAGAACAGTTGCCAGAGAAACCTCGCCGAAATCCGTCTCCACCTGGCGCGCATCCGGGTTGAGCGCGGTAACTATCTTGCGGACTTCCGCACGGATCTCTTCGGTCGCGTCCGAGATCTTGTTGATCACGACAATATCGGCAAACTCGATCTGATCCACCAGCAGGTCGATGAGTGTGCGCCGGTCCTCACCGTCGCGTTGCAGGCCGCGGTCGGCAAGCAGATCGGCACTGCTGAAGTCGGCCAACAGGTTTGCAGCGTCGACCACGGTGACCATTGTGTCGAGGCTGGCAAAATCGGCGAGCGAAACGCCGTTCTCGTCGCGGAAGGAAAAGGTTGCCGCGATAGGGCATGGCTCGGCAATGCCGGTGCCTTCGATCAACAGATAGTCGTATCGCCGCTCTTCTGCCAGTCGTCGTACTTCCGTCAGGAGGTCGTTGCGCAGGGTACAGCATATGCAGCCATTGCTGAGCTCGATCAACGTCTCCGTCGTATGCGACAGATTACACCCGCCGTCTCGAATGAGACTGGCGTCTATGTTCACTTCACTCATATCGTTGACAATGACAGCGACCCGCAGGCCCTGACGGTTATTCAAGACGTGGCTGAGGAGCGTCGTCTTGCCGGCGCCGAGAAAGCCGGCAAGCACGGTTACCGGGAGCCGCTCGATCCTGTTCATCGGCATTCCTTGAATGTGGACGGTCGGAGCGCCTCTCGCCGCGACCAGCATTTGCGTCTTATGAGCCTCATTCGAAACTGGTCCGTAACCTTGTCCTTTGCTTCATCCGACGAGCTGCGGCCGGAAGACAACGTCGGCATAGTAATTCGCTGAATCGAAGGAGTTGGTCGGGAAGAGACCCGTGGTGGCGGATCCGCCATACGCATAGATACCGTTGCCGCCGGCGACGGCACTTGATTGGGCCGTCAACGGACCGTTGGTGACGGCATTAGCGAAGAAGCCATCAGTTGCCACGTAAGCGCCGGTGGTATGATAGGAGGCAATATAGTTGGTATTGGCGGCAATCGTGACCGGAGTTGTGAAGTTCACCGTCTGCCAGCCGCTCGCTGTGGTGTTGGCGAAGGTGGCGGTGGCGAGCTTGGTGCCGGTCGTGGTCCACAGG
>NZ_JALBGX010000360.1:0-346 GCF_023006465.1 Rhizobium sp. PRIMUS64
GGCGACACTGCGCCATTGTGCGCTTGCTGCCTCCGGGGTCTCCTGGGCAAAGGCCGTCGCGATGAAGGCGGATACGACCCGCCTGCCGCTCTTTCCAGCATGCGCGAGCACCTTCCTCATGAAGTGAACCCGCCACCTTTGCCAAGTGGCATTGAGAACCTTGGTGACGGCGGCCTTGAGACCTTCGTGCGCATCGGAGACAACAAGGTTCACACCACGTAATCCTCGACGTGTCAGCCTGCGCAGGAATTCCGTCCAGATCGGTTCGGCCTCCGAGGTGCCAACTTCCATACCCAGGACCTCGCGCCGACCGTCGCTGTTGACGCCCACCGCGATAATGACGGCG
>NZ_JALBGX010000361.1:0-331 GCF_023006465.1 Rhizobium sp. PRIMUS64
GCAGCCTGGCGGTCCCGCACGTCGATCTCGCAAGCCTGCATTCTTTGGCAAGATTGCTGAAGGACGCTGATGCCTCATCGCAATCTTCGGTAATGGGCGCAGCATTGGTCTTTCACGAAACGAGTCGGAGAGATGTTCATGCCTCGCCAGCCCATGACATGCCAGTTCGATCTGTTCTCGGCCCCGCAGCGGGGGAAGACGGCAGGGACGCCGCAATGGCCGGAGTTGCCGGAGGAGACCCGCCAAGCGTTGACGGTGCTCATCGTGCGGCTGTTCGTCGATCACGCAAAGTGCGGACATGCCTGCCAACAGAAGGAGGCCGGTCATGATG
>NZ_JALBGX010000362.1:0-327 GCF_023006465.1 Rhizobium sp. PRIMUS64
GATGACAAGCACATTGCCACGTTCGAGCAATTCGCGTCCGCTGGCCCAGGCGAGTTCCCAGGCGGCGAGTGTCCGCGACCTGATGCCGGAACTGTCTTCCAGCCCTTCGGCTGCTTTCCCGGCAAGGGCAGCGCCGATCACCCGGCGACCATCGCTCTCCCAGGCAACGCGTGCGGCGGCAAGCAAGGTCGACTTACCGGCGCCGGCAAGGCCGACCACGGCGGCGATAGCATTGTCCCGGGTGATATGATGGATGGCGTCCACCTGTTCCGGATCGAGCCGGAAGGAGTTTTCCGGATCCTGCGTTTCGACCTGCCTGATCGCCGC
>NZ_JALBGX010000363.1:0-310 GCF_023006465.1 Rhizobium sp. PRIMUS64
GTCGGCGCGTTTCTCGAAAGCATCGACGGCATTCCACAGCGCTTCGCTCGCCTTGGCGACGGATTGACCAGAAATCGCCGACCGCAGCCAGGCCGGTATTTGGTCCGGAAGGGCCAGCTCCTCATGCACCAGTTCGGAAGCTCCGCCGCGATAGCTGAACGATGTGCCGGCCTGTTCGTCCATCATCCGGGCGCGATGGCGATAGGCGGCGGCCGAGACGACGCTGCGTCCCGCGCCCCTGCCGATCACCTGTGCTCTGACGAACATGATCGCCACTGTCGTCTCCACCTCACCCGAGCACGTCGCGACA
>NZ_JALBGX010000364.1:0-310 GCF_023006465.1 Rhizobium sp. PRIMUS64
GGAAAGCCTTTCCCGGCGGTGGGCCGGGATTGCCGAGAAGCGCGAGCAGCTGGCGAAGCTGTGGGAGCGGGCAAGCGTGGCGCTCGGCTTCACGATCGAGCGGGAACGGCGTGTCGCCTACAACGAGGAACGGGCTGAACCCCAAACCGTCTTGGAGGCGGATGTTGCTCGCGGCCGATATCTGATCCCACCCACCACGGGCTTTGCCAGGAGTGCCGAGGAAGATGCGCGGCTGGCACAACTTTCGTCTCCTGCCTGGAAGGAACGGGAAGCCATCCTCCGGCCGCTGCTGGAGACGATCTATCGTGAC
>NZ_JALBGX010000365.1:0-306 GCF_023006465.1 Rhizobium sp. PRIMUS64
ACAATGTCTGACATGATCTCTTTCCTCGAAAATTGATTTCATGATGCCCGCGCCACGTCGGGATAGGTTTCGATAACTTCAATAGCGTCATCGACCATTTTCGTGCCGGTCTCGGCGAGCTTGCCTAGCGTCTCAAAGCCGAACCGGTGGACATCGCGCAGGGTCTTCGACAGAACGACCAACCGTCCAGTCGTCAAAAGCAAGCGGCCGAAGCCCTCATGGCCGATCGTCATGATCGGCGATGCCAACAGGCCTGTGCACTCTTCGATCACAAGCCCCACGCAACTGTAAAAGTTCTGTAGCCTC
>NZ_JALBGX010000366.1:0-303 GCF_023006465.1 Rhizobium sp. PRIMUS64
GACAAGCTTGAAGTTCGTGAGTAGGAAGCAAGAGCCCTGAGCACTGGCCGATCAGCTTGGACATCAACACGACATCCGACCTCGGAGCCACGAGAGAATTCAGTTCGATGACGGTGTTCGGGAGTTTCATGGTTGAGACGTAGGGCATTGAACCCGCCTCGGCTGATGCTCTTTCGTCCACCATTCTTCACTTTTGAGTTCTCGTAATCGGGCAGCGTAGTGAAGCAGATGGGGATTGCGTTCATGTCGGCCTCCGATGACGGACGCCGCATGACGTAGAAGAATATCTCCTGCCATTCAGTG
>NZ_JALBGX010000367.1:0-297 GCF_023006465.1 Rhizobium sp. PRIMUS64
CGGCGTTCCGGACGGTGTCGGCCCAGGACCAGGCGAGGCTGGACGAAATCGCTAGGCAGACACCGCGGCTGCCGGGGCAGAGCAAGGGGGCGTGGGCGGACGCGCTGAAGGCGGCCCATCCCGATCTCAGCGCCGCCGATGCCGCCATAATTGTGGGTTCCGTAAAGCATAATATTGCTAAAAGGGCGGCGTTCCGGACGGTGTCGGCTCAGGACCAGGCGAGGCTGGACGAAATCGCTAGGCAGACACCGCAGCTGCCGGGGCAGAGCAAGGGGGCGTGGGCGGACGCGCTGAAGG
>NZ_JALBGX010000368.1:0-294 GCF_023006465.1 Rhizobium sp. PRIMUS64
GATTATTCCGGCCCGTATCACGGCTATGACGGCTTCGCCATATTCGCCCGCGACATGGATCTGGCCATCAATAATCCGGTGTGGGATCTCTACGACGTCCCCTGGAAAAAAAAGGCCGCGCCAGCTGAGGCGGTTGCGGCCGAATGAGAGCCTGGCCTGTCTTGGAAGGGGGCAGGCCAGGCCCTTCCCATCGGACTTGATCCGCACTCGTGACAGATGACATCCCATTGCCGCCACCGGTGCGGCGCGATGAAAAGAAAGGTGCTTACTATGCCGCAGTCGGCGGAAAAAGTT
>NZ_JALBGX010000369.1:0-289 GCF_023006465.1 Rhizobium sp. PRIMUS64
CGCCATCCGTGACTGGGTTTTCGACAAGAACGAAGTCGAGTTTGAGACCGGCCCTTACGATGTCAACGTCGTCGGCGACTACAATATCGGTGGCGACGCGTGGGCTACGCGCATTCTATTGGAGGAGGTGGGGCTGCGCGTGGTCGGCAACTGGTCGGGTGATGCCACGCTCGCTGAGGTCGAGCGCGCGCCAAAGGCCAAGCTGAACCTCATCCACTGCTACCGCTCGATGAACTACATCTGTCGGCACATGGAGGAAAAATACGGCATCCCGTGGATGGAATACAAT